>CAIJIZ010000270.1 GCA_903820735.1 uncultured Pirellula sp. | reverse complement strand
AGCGGTAAAGACAAAGGGCATCTAGGGGTTAATGATTTTGTGATTGTCGATGAATTTGGAAAACCGACATTCCCCGGTCAACCCAAAAGCAGCGCCGAGACTTTGCTGCATTGCTTGGCCGCAAAAAACGGCGCTGGCTCCGTCCTTCACACCCATAGCGTCTGGTGTACTCTCCTCTCCGACCACTTCGCTCCCCTAGGCGGAATTCGGATCAGCGGTTTCGAGATGCTCAAAGGCCTTGAAGGAATCACGACACACGAAGCAAGTGTATGGCTGCCGATTTTTGATAACACCCAAGACATTCCCTCGTTAGTTGTCAAAGTCGAAGAATACCTCGCAACACATCCAAATGAGAAATGTTGGGGTTACCTGATTCGTAAGCATGGAATGTATACGTGGGGCAAGGATATTGCAGAAGCCACCCGACATATTGAAATCCTCGAGTTCCTGCTCGAGTGTTTGGGACGATCTACCAAGCTTGTCTAATCTACAAAACTTGCCTGCCAACCACTTACCTGGGAGTCTGCGATGTTAGCATTGGTCCTGCGAACCATCCTGCACTACTACCGCTTGCTCCTGCCTGTGGCGTTGGGGGTCGCCGTATCGAGCGCTGTGATCGTCGGGGCTCTGCTCGTCGGCGATAGCATGCGAGGATCGTTAAAAGATATCGCCATGGATCGTATCGGTTCGATCGATTCGGTGGTGCTCGCTCCTCGATGGTTTGATGCCAAAAGGCTTGATCAAGCCGCAACGGCACTCTCTTCTAACGACGGTCAGCCAACCGAAATTCATGGCTTGCTACTGCTCCCGTCGGTCGTCGCAGAAATCCAAGATCGCTCCGGGGAATCCGAAGGCAAAATCACCACGAGGCGCTCTACCGAATTGACTCTGTTGGGAACCGACGAAGCGTTTTGGAGTCTCGGCTCCATTCGCCCGGCACGTCTACCGAAAGGAAATGAACTCGTTCTCAACGCCTCCCTCGCCGAGAAGCTCGATGCGCATGTCGGTGACCGGGTGACGTTAAAAGTCTCCCGCGATGCTGTTGTTCCAGCGGATAGCGCCCTGGGAAAACGTGAGAACGAAGTTATCGCCCTCTCACGTTGGGAAGTTGTCGATATCTTGCCCGATAAAAGCCTTGCTCGCTTCTCACTAAAAAGCGATCAACGTCCCGTTCAGAACGTGTTTGCCGATAAGGCTGCTCTGCAATCCGCTCTCGATATCGAAAATCAAATCAATACGGTGATGACCAGGCATCGTGAAGCGTCAGAGGCTGTGCAGAGTAGAACCACCGATAAGTCTCATGCAGCAAATGCGAATACAAAGTCGTTGCTCAGCGCTCTGCAACTCGAACTCGATGACCTCGGTTTGCGATGGGAACGAATCGATCGCGTCTTTCCTGATGCTAACCGCAACGAACAAACCGATGGAGATTCCGCAACTCAATCCCCGGCGAAGCTCTATTCTTACGATCAACTGACAAGCGAACAGATGATGATCCAAGATCCACTCGCGGATGCGATTCAAGCCGCGATTCAAGGCACGATGAAAGGCACGATGAAAGATGCGGTAAAAACCCCCACGCAAATCGCTTCGGGCGAAGAGACCGGTGGAGGAAATATCCAAGCTCATAGCGTCTTGAGCTACCTGGCGAATAACACCGAAGTCATCGCCCGCGAAGGTAGCAACCGTGAATCTACCGGTCGCAGCGTTCCTTACTCGACCATCAGTGGCGTTTCTTGGGATGTCCTCAGCCGCATGCTTGTTGACGCAGGGGTGGCGAGCGAACCACCTACCGGTGAGGACTGGGTGGTAATCAACTCTTGGATGGCTCGGGAATTACAAGCTCAGGTCGGAGATCGGTTGCGTTTCGATTATTTCCTTCCCGAGACCGTCGAAGGAACAGAAGTCGAGACGAATCAAGAAGTCCGCCTGCATGCCATCGCTCCCTTAAGTGAGCCTTCGACTCCCTATCGACGCAAATCTCCTGCTCGATTTAACCTTCCGCCGACTCCTTTTAATGATCCAAGCTGGACGCCTGTGGTACCTGGAATTACCGACCAGGATTCGATCTCGAATTGGGAGACGCCCTTTGCGCTGACTCGCAAGATCGACAAGATCGACGATGAATATTGGAATGCACACCGACTAACACCGAAACTGTTTATTTCTGAAACTCTCTCGCGACGGATTTTCGGATCGCGGTTTGGATCGCAAACGAGTTTGCGATTCGATGGATTGAGTGCCGAGGAACGACTTCGAGTCGGAGATCGAATCGCGTCGATTGCTCGAGAGAACACACAAGCTCTCGGTTGGCGTGAAATTCCGCTGCGATCTCAGCAATTGCTCGCCGCGAGCGGCACTACACCCTTCGATGCCTTGTTTTTGTCATTGAGTTTTTTCGTCATCGCCGCCGCTTTGATCCTCGTTGCTCTCCTGTTCCGACTGACGATCGAAAAACGTGCAAACCATTGGGGACTGCTGATGGCTTCGGGATGGACGCGTTCGAAAGTTCGACGCTTGCTACTCCTTGAGGCAAGCATTGTCGCTGGGTTTGGATCTGCGATCGGCGTTGCCTTGGGAGTTCTCTACGCATACGGATTGCTTGCCGCGCTCAAGACATGGTGGGTCGGAGCCATCTCTGTCTCCTTCCTCGAATTCCATATTCGTCCTGCAAGCCTTTGGATCGGCTGGCTCGCTGGATTGCTTGTCTCGCTCTTGGCAACCTTGTTCGTCACTCGGCAACTGCGAAGCACGCAAATTGCGAGGCTGATCAAAGGCAAGTTGGAAGAGCAAGGTCCATCGGGTAAAGTCGCTCGGTGGGTTAACTGGACGATCGTCGGTTCGGTCATCGTTGGACTCATCGCGATGCTTGCAGGGCAATGGGTACAAGGTCAGGCGCAGGCCGGCGCGTTTGTAGCTAGCGGCATGTGCTGGATGGTCGCGGGGGTTCTATGGCTGTATCGTCGGTTTCAACAAGATGGAGCTCAGTCGTTCGCTGGAGCGAATAAGTCTACTGGAGCGAATATCGACAAATCCCCGTCTTTGGGGCTCTCGCAACTTGCGCGTTCCAGCGCACAGCGTTCTCCAGTACGAAGTCTCCTTACGGTGGCTTTGATGGCGATGGCAAGCTTTCTGATTCTCTCGATGAGCCTTTTTCAAGGCGAACCAGATCGCCGAGGAACTGGCGGTTTCTCTTGGATCGGCAAGAGTTCGCAAAGTATTCACGTCAACATTGCAGACCCAAAAGAGCAGCGGCAGGTGCTTGGAGATAAAGCTAATGCCTTGCAAGGAAGCCAGATTGTTCAGGTCCGAGTTCGCGGTGGGGATGATGCGAGTTGCAATAATTTGTTTCAAGCGAACGAACCTCAAGTCATGGGTGTGTCCCAGACGATCGCTTCGGTCGATCAAGACAAGAATGGAAGGACCGAGTTCGCTTGGTTTGGCACCAACATCACAACGTCTCCTTGGTTGGCACTCGAGGCCAACGGCGATGGAACGCTCGAGAATCCGGTTCCGGTTATCCTCGATCAGAACACCGCCTTGTGGGCGTTGCACTTAGGTGGATACGTCGGCGAGCGATTCCGGTATTCCTTCGGCGGCAGAGACGTTCATTTCAAAACGGTTGGTGTCTTGCAGAACACGGTCCTTCAAGGAAGTCTTTGGATTGGCGAAAAGAACTTTCAGAAGGTATTCCCGGATGTGGGGGGCTATCGCATGTTCTTGGTCAAGCCCGACCGAGATAGCCAAGGGGATCTTGGAGCTGTTTCCGCCGCCTTGGAAGATGGTTGGGCCGACGAAGGGCTTAGTTGCGCGTCGACCGAAGGTGTACTGCAAAAGCTTCTTGCAGTTCAAAACACATACCTAAGTGCTTTCCAGTTGCTCGGTGCGCTGGGCTTGTTGCTGGGAACCATCGGATTGGGAGTGACCCAATTGCGAAATGCAATGGAGCGCAAAAGTGAACTCGGAGCGATGCGGGCGATGGGATTCTCCAGATCAAGGCTCATTTGGGCTCTCTTCCTAGAAAATGGTTGGCAGTTACTTCGTGGTGTCGGAATAGGAATGCTCTGTGCGTTGGCAGCTTCCTTACCAATTCTATGGCAAAAGCAAACTCTCGCAGGCGTGCTAGGTCCCTTGTCGATGCTCGCTTGGGTCATCGGACTTGGGCTGGTGTTTTGCATCGCGGCCGCTTATCTCGCGATGCGTGAACCGTTGTTGCGTGCATTGCGGGCTGATCACTGATGGCCGATGGATTGTT
>CAIJIZ010000269.1 GCA_903820735.1 uncultured Pirellula sp. | reverse complement strand
GGTTTGCTGATTGCTTGCAAGCAACTTCCGGGTTACCCGCTGGCACTTACTCTGGTAGCCAATGCACTGAAGAGTCGTGCGGATCGAATTTTGATGGACTTCACAGCCCAAGGTGTGGTGGTTCGCAATCGAGTTGATGGGGTATGGGAAACTTCGCCGGCACTCGACCGAGCCAATGGCGATGCAGCTTTGTTGGTATGGAAGAAAGTCTTGGGGCTTAATCCTACGGAGCGTAAAGCGCGGCAGGATGGGAAATTCGCGACCAGCTTCCGTGACACCGACTGGATCATTTCGTTGATGAGCACAGGGGTTCCGAACGGGGAGCGCGTTCTCTTTACCATCGAGCGCAAGAAACCTGTACTCAAGACGTTGGCAGACCTTGGGATGCGCGATGCGATCGAGCAGTCGTTCAAAGGGATGATGAACGGCCACAAAGGGCTCGTCGTTATCAGTGCACCGGCAACACAAGGCTTGCCGACTACATGGCGACTCGCTTTAGAGAACGCGGACAAGTTCGTGCGAGACTGGGTTTTGATCGACAATAAAAAGAATCAAGAATCCGATATCATCAACGTCACCGAGTATTTCTACGAGGACGGAGTAGATACTATCGAGGCGTTGTTCGAGAAGGTGCGGCTCAAGCAACCCGATGTGTTCGTGTTGCCGATCTTGAATAACGCCGACGTCACCGAAGCTTTATTGAACCAGATCAACAAAGAAGACAAGCATGCGGTCACTCGCGTGGTGGCCCCCGATGCGATTGAAGCGATTTTACAAGTCTTGCGAGCCAACCCCAAGCACATCAAGGGTTTGGTAGCCGTTATGCAAGGAGCATTGAATCAGCGGTTGCTCCGTCGGTTGTGCGAGTCATGCAAGCAGCCTTATCAGCCCACCCCTCAGTTGTTGCAAAAGTTAAACATTCCGGCGGGTCGAGTCACGAAGTTATACAAGCCGACGATACCACCACCCCCGGATCAACGAGTGGATGCCAAGGGTAATCCGATCGAGATCGAGATATGCAAGAAGTGCAATGGTCGCGGGTATTTCGGGCGAATGGCGCTGTTTGAGCTTCTGAACATCGATGCGGAGATGCGTCAAGCGATACTCAAGATGATGGATAAGCCGGATGAGTTGCGCAAGTATGCCAAGCAGCGAGGTCACTTAGGATTCTTCGAGGAAGGTATCTTGGCTTGCGCGTTGGGGCTGACGAGCTTGGAGGAAGTGCAGCGAGCTTTGCAACCGAAAGCTTAGGTCGCTACTGCTTTAAGGAGCGACCAACTTAAGGGGCAACGGTTTTTAGGCAACGGTTTTTGGGGCAACGGTTTTTGGGGCAACGGTAGAAGGATTGTCTCAATCGATCACTCTATCCAACCGCAACCCACCGCTCGCGATCCGAGGAAGACGGCCGCGAGCTGTCCCGGTGAAACACCGAAGACATCTTCGGTAAACTCGACTTGAAAGCCCCCTTGTTCGTTTCGTGTGACCAAGGCGTCTTGAGGTGAGGAGTTATACCGAATCTGCACATGGGCAGCGGTAGGAGTCCCAACTGGGAAGTCCATCAGCCAGTTCGCTTCTTTCGCTGTAAGCGTTCTGCGGGCAAGTTCCTCGTGTGGGCCGATCACGACGCGCCGCGCCGCTCGATCGATAGAAACCACAAAGTAAGGGGATCCCATCGCGACCCCGATACCTTTGCGTTGACCGATCGTAAAGCCTTCGATACCTGGGTGATGACCGACCACCTTGCCATCGCTCGTTACGATTTCACCCGAAGTGTCCACTGGACTCTTTTGCCGAACGAACTGCGCATGCAACCCGGAGGTGACAAAGCAGATTTCTTGGCTGTCGCGTTTGTCAGCTACCCGCATCCCCAACTCACCAGCTAGCCTTCTGATTTCAGTTTTGTGGTAGCCACCTACCGGTAACAACATCCGAGGCAAGAGACTTCGGTCGATCCCCGTAAGCACATACGCTTGGTCTTTATCATCGTCGAGTCCCCGATGCAATTCCCACTCGCTGCCGTCCTTTGCTGAGAGGTCGGTCGAGTCATCTAGGGGGGGGGTGGCAGGCAACATGCGGGCATAGTGCCCAGTCGCTACATATTTGGAATCCACCGCGTCGGCATAGTCGAACAACCTCCCGAACTTGATCCAGTTATTGCACTGCACACATGGGTTTGGCGTGCGGCCTTGCTGGTACTCATCGACGAAGTAATCAACAATGCGCTTGAATTCCGACTCTAAGTCCAAGGCGTAGAAGGGGATCCCAAGTTTATCAGCGATCCGCCTAGCATCGGCCGCATCGCTCGCACTGCAACAGCCTTGCTTGTGATCGAGTCGACCTTGAAGGATCGGCAGCAGTGGGTTCGGTTGCCCGTCCCCGAGTTCGCAAGCTTGGCTCGATTTTTCCCCGTGGCGCATAAAAACCCCGGTCACTTCATACCCCTGCTCGAGAAGCAGATGCGCAGCGACACTTGAATCGACCCCACCACTCATTGCTAAAACGACGCGACGCTCCGACATGCGTATTGGTTTCCTTCAAAGCCCCTTTCAGGGAAAATCGAGCTATTTGCAACCCTGACTTCCAAGTGGATCATTGTACCCAGATTGCCAAATTTGGCGCTACGAACCTAATTCCCCAACAGTAAGTTGAACATGTAAGTTGAGCAATAACCTGGCCGGATAACTTGGCCAGATAAGTTGAACGGATAAGTTGGCCAGATAAGTTGGACGCAAGCACCGGCGGTTGTAGAATGGATTCGTTGCAAGAAGTGGTAGTTCAACACTAGTCACTGAAATACCGAAAAACCCCGTAGGATACTGTTATAGGATACTGTTAGTAGTGGACTAAATGGTTAGTCTGCCTCCCCCCAAGCTTTCCGCTGTGGATTTGCACTTGTCATGTCCTTCAAAATCCAAAAAGGCAAAGCCCTCGACTCGTTGAACCTCACACCCCTAATCGACGTGGTGTTCCTGCTGCTGATTTTCTTCCTCGTCGCCACACAGTTCTCCCAAGACGATCAGCAACTGCCGATTAAGCTTCCATCGGCTCAATCCGCAGTTCCGATGACCATCGAACCGGAGGAATTGGTCGTCCATATCGCCCAAGACAGCACGATGATGGTTCGAGGCCAGGGCGTCGACATTGCCACCCTCGAAGGAATTCTGCGTCAAGCACTGGCGGACAACCCGGTTCAGCAAACGGTCGTACTGCGTGGTGATAAACGGGTCGAATTCCAAACGATCGTCTCGTTGGTGGATCTTTGCAATCGTCTGAAAATCCCTTCGTATCGCTTCACAACTGCCAGCGAGGCTTCTGCGTCGAATTCGCTCCCCGAGGAATCGACTCCTTCTTCGGAGGTTCCTGAATGAAGCGAGTCGACCAGCTAGCAGTCACCAGCGACCCATCGAACCCATCGAACCCATCGAACCCCGCGAAATCCTACAGCCATGACGTCTGGTTGTTAGACCTCGCATTGGCTTTGCTCGGTTTGCTCGTTTTAGTTCTTGTCGCCCGAATTCTTCGGTTCGATGATCCTCGTCTTCTCCAAAATGCTTGGACCTATTTCTTAGCTGTTCCGACCGTTCTCATCGGGTCGGCAATGCTTGCACGCGTCGCGATCAGCGAACAAACCGAGCGGTCAATTCAAGCTGGGTTTTTGATCAGCGTCTTGGTTCATCTCGGGCTTACCTACATCGCTCTCTCCACAATTCTGTTCACCGGTACTGGAACTTCGAACGATCCGAGTCAAACCGCTGAAAGTGCCAAGAAGCAATTGCAGGATGCTGCTCGAGCTTCGTCCTTTTTCTCCGCCAATCAAGCCGCACCGCTCGATGCGCGGAGCAACCCGAGTATTACACAACCGACAAAACCCGATTTTCTCAGGCCAGTAGAAGTCGACCAAACTCCCGACCAAGAGGTCGATTTGAAAGCCCAGAGCCAAGCTCCCGTTGCGCTTGAGCGGCTCGAGCGAGAACGCTTTGACCTTCCGCTCGATCCCACTCTCACGTCCGATCGCAATCTCAACGATACCGAGCGTGCGAAAGTGCAGACTGAATTGCCTGAGATCGCGCCTCAAGCAGCTGAAATGGCCATGCGTCCCGACGCGAATAATCTCAATGAGCGAACTTCCGATCCAGCGAACAAGGTGATCCCCTTCGAGGATGTCTCGCAATCGCAACTTCCCTCGGAGACCTTAGCTGTCACCGAATCGACTCCGTTGCAGCGCAATCGTGAATCGATGCGCGAGGATTCGAGGATCACTGAACCACCTTCGTCTGCTTTCTCGCAAATACTCTCTAACATCAACCCGGTTATCGCGAAGCCGACACCGCAGACTCCGGTTAGCGAATCGGTGAATCAAGCTCTTGATCAAACCCTCTCGAGTTCTGCTTCGAGCATCCCTCCCGAAGATCCAGCAACACGTGACGGCTTGATGTTTCCCAAACGCAACACGCAGCTTTCTCAAAACCGAATCAACAATTCACCCATTCCGATACCTAAAGAACCAAACGTAACGAACGAGAGCAATCCGAGCGATTCAAATGCGTTGCAACCGAA
Organism: uncultured Pirellula sp.; assembly: GCA_903820735.1. GTDB lineage: Bacteria > Planctomycetota > Planctomycetia > Pirellulales > Pirellulaceae > JBKCUI01. The sequence continues at coordinate 4,210 of CAIJIZ010000269.1, read as the reverse complement.
TCCTGCGAACTCCTCTGCCGAGCCGCTCATGAATCGCAAGCTTACAGCACCAGACGATCTTGCGACGATGCTTGCTGACCCAACATCCTCTGACAAGCGGCGTGCGATCCGATCGATCGACCAACAAACCTTGCGATCCCCTGCCCCGGTCGGTGCCCCGATTCTTACTCCAGCAGCACCCGGGCCAGCAGCACCCGGGCCAGCAGAACCTAACCTTGCAGAAATCAGTGCACCGAAACTCGGTAGGTCAGGCCCCCCAGCCATGCGCAGCGGGGCAGCTCGAGACATGTCGGTTCCGTTGAGTGATGTCGGATCGGCAATCGGTACGATAGCGGAAGATTTAAATCAGTTCCGCCGATCGCCAGGCAGTACGGCGAGTGGTTATACAGGTACTAAAGGTCTCGTGCCGATCCCCGCCCCTGCGTTCGAACAACGGATGCGACGAACGGAAGATTTGTTGGCGGGGGAATCGGCCGGCGAAGGCTCAAGCAGTGATCTTCAAGCCATGGGGCCTTTGGGTCGCAAGACAGAGACCGCTATCGAACGCGGGTTGGAGTTCTTGGCCAAGTACCAACGGGCAGATGGTTCATGGCATTTAGAAGACTACGGTCGCGGCACACTCTTGCGCAGTGACACCGCTGCAACAGCCTTGGCTCTCCTCTCCTTTCAAGGTGCCGGATACTCGCATTTACAAGCGAAGCATCAGGAGACCTGCCGCAAAGCTTTAAACTTCTTGATCGCTGGCCAACGACCCGATGGCGACTTGTATCGACCCATGGATAACGCTTCCGATCGAAACGCTTGGCTTTATAGCCATGCGATTGGAGCTCTCGCCTTGTGCGAAGCTTTTGGGATGACCCACGATGAGAACCTTCGATCCAACGCACAGCGTGCAATCGATTTCTTGGTCGCTAGTCAAGATCCACGCGAAGGTGGATGGCGATATGCACCGAGGACCGGGAGCGATACGAGCGTCACTGGTTGGGCGATGATGGCGTTGAAAAGCGCGGAGCTTTCTGGGCTGACCGTTCCCCAACAAACCTACGATCGGATTGAACGGTGGTTAGAGAATTCCCAAGCCAACGCGACCGATGGCTATCTGTACCGTTACAACTATTTAGCCGACACTCCGGAGACGATGCACGGAACGGTACCTACGCCGGTGATGACCAGCGTCGGGTTGCTGATGCGATTGTATTTAGGATGGAATCGCGAACATCCGATGATGGCACGTGGATCGGATTGGTTGCTAGGTCGGCCACCGAGCCTCGGCACAGAGCTTGTTCCTAAACGCGACACTTACTATTGGTACTATGCGACGCAAGTCTTGTATCATGCTGGAGGCGAGCGTTGGAAGTCGTGGTATGAATCTCTGTATCCGATCTTGGTCGATTCTCAGGTGACACAAGGTGCGTATGCTGGATCATGGGATCCCGATGGGCCCATCCCCGATGCTTGGGGAGCTTACGCTGGTCGCTTGTATGTCACGACCATGAACTTGCTATCGTTGGAAGTAACCTACCGGCACTTGCCGATCTACGAAGCCGCAGCGCGTTAGATGTTCTGCTAGGAATTACTACAGTTAAGGGGGTATGATGCAGAACAACGAAGAATCGAATCATCTTCCGCAATCCAAAGAACCCGCTGCGAGTCGGCGTTGGACGTGTGGGATGTTTTTCTGGTTTGGCTGCAATCTGCTCGTCAGTCTTCCGGGCTGGGCGGGAGGAATTGCTCACGTGCAATGGTCGGATAATTCGATCTTCGAGCTGATGAACCATACGTTATGGCATGTGACTATTGCGCTGTGGTTGTGGATCGCTTTCTCGGCTTTTCTCGGTTGGCTTCGCGGCTCTCGATCCCCTGGTCACTGGAGAGTTCTCAATGCTCTGGCCATTTTTCCACCGGCTATCTATTTGGCTTGGGTGACCACTCCATGGACAGCGCTGCCGCTACATCGGTTGACAGCGAAATCTGATCACAGGGTGGTGAATGAGAAGATAGCCAATCGAGAGAATGCTACCCGGCTGAAGATCTTTTCGTGGAATCTGTTTTTGGCCAATGAGGAATATCGTGAGATGCTCGACACGATCGAGCAATCCGACGCCGATATCGTTGTGTTGCTTGAACTGACTCCCAACCATATGCGAGGTCTGAAAGCATTGCGCGATCGGTATCCTTATTCGCTGTGGTCACCACGGGCCAACACGCGAGGGCTAGCGATCTTAACCCGCACACCAAATGCAACGTTTGAGGAACTCGATTTGGCCACCACCGGCTATCCGTCACTTGCAGCTACGTTGCCAGCCAAGGGTGCAAGCAATCGGAGTACAAAGGTGCTTGCTATGCATACTTCCTCTCCGAATCTCGACAATCGATTTTTGGTCCGAGACAAACAGCTTGCGGCGGCAGCGGAGTGGGTTCAAGAGCAGGATGGCGATTTGATTCTCGTCGGGGATTTGAACATTACGCCATGGAGCCATGCGTTCCGCTCATTGGTGCGCGAGTCATCGCTGCGCGACACGCGGGAGTACCGTGGATTCTTCGCGACATGGCCCACTAAGTTCGGAATTATTGGGATTCCTATCGATCACGCATTGGTGTCGAGCAATTGGCGAGTGATCGACCGCGATGTCGGCTTCCCGTCTCTTGGATCCGACCACCAGTGGATCTCCCTTACTGTCGAGAAAGCAGCTGTCGAGAAGTGAGCTTAACGAGGTGGAGCCGACTCTACTTAAGCCGACGCCACTTAGGGAGGGTCGTAGCCGCCTGGCGTTCCAGGGTGGCACCGCAAGATTCTCCAGATCCCTTTCGCTGCTCCTTTGAGGGGACCGTACTTCTCGATGGCTTCGATCATGTACTGCGAGCAGCTGGGAGTGAAGCGGCAATGGCTCCAGAGGAGCGGGCTGATCGCTCGCTGGTAGAACTTGACCATGGAGATAAGGATCCAAGCGAGCGCGGTTTTCATCCTTAGGCGACGAGTCCTTTGGTAACCAGCATGAAGACATCTTCGAGGGTCGGGTCTTTATCGTTGAAGGAACGCATTTGGACACCGCCATCGACCAAACGTTTCATCAGGGCAGCTAGCCCATCGTCATCGGTCTCGAATTCCCCGGTAACTCGGTTTCCGTCGATGCTCAGATCCCGCATGCTCGGATCGCTTCGCAAGATCGAAACCCCTGCGTCTTGATTCGCGATGAAACGGATTTCGACGATACGGTTGCGACGGATTTGTCGATAGACCGAATCGATCGGGCCGTGCATGAGCAGTTGACCACGTTCGATGATACCGATGGACGTGCAGCAGTCAGCGAGTTCCGAAAGGATGTGGCTACTGATGAGGATCGTTTTTCCCATTCTGCGCAACTCTTTGAGCAACGCTTTGACTTCGATTCGCGCACGAGGATCCAAGCCGCTGGTGGGTTCATCGAGAATAAGGACAGGTGGGTCGTGGACCAAAGTCTTTGCCAAGCAGAGGCGTTGCTTCATACCCCGTGATAGTCCATTGACAAAGTCGTCGCGTTTGTGGGTCAGATCAAGCAGTTCGAGAACATCGCCGATGACTTTCTTGCGCTGTGTGCGCGAGATTTTGTAAGCCACGGCAAAGAAGTCCAGAAATTCCCAAACCTTCATTCCGTCGTACACGCCGAAATCATCCGGCATGTATCCGATGCTCCGGCGAACATCCATCGGTTGCTTGTTGACGCTGAATCCATTGACGGTCCCATCACCGCGACTGCTCTTGAGCAACGTCGCCAAGAAGCGGATCGAAGTGCTTTTACCGGCGCCGTTGGGCCCGATGAAACCGAACAGCTCGCCGGCAGCAATCTTCATATCAATCGACCCGACTGCGGTGAATTCGCCGTAGTCTTTGCCGAAGTTCATTAGCTCGATCATCAATGGGCTCTGTTGAAAAAAACAACTGCGGAAATACGCTGCTTAAATCCAATGTAAAAATCTACTGTGTAGATCTACTGTGCAGATCTACCGTAAAAATCAATTGTGGAAAAACGATTTGCTGACGCCTGCCATCGAAGGCTTGAGCGCAACGGAGCATTCAGTGTACTCTACAGGTAGTGCCCCCCGCTACAAGCGTGTTAAACGTGCATTCTAAGAGAATTCGACGGGGGGGACTCCGATGGGTTAATCCCCGGTGGTTAGTTCCCTGGGTTAGTTCACCTGGGGTAGTTCACCTGGGGTAGTTCACCTGGGG
>CAIJIZ010000268.1 GCA_903820735.1 uncultured Pirellula sp. | reverse complement strand
TGACAAAGTTCTTGTGGATGTACCTTGCAGCGGACAATCGCTCTTGGGGCGAGACCAGCAAAGCGAGAGCGCTTTCTCCGATACCCATGTACTTCATTGCGCGGCCCGTTCCCAGCGGATACTTCGCCAAGCGATGTTGCTACTGCGTCCCGGTGGGCGACTGATTTTCTCGACGTGCACTTTCTCCCTTGAAGAAAACGAGGATCAAGTGCGATGGATGTTGGAACTCTTTCCGGGTCAGTTCCACCCAATAGTTTCTGAATCACTTGTATCTCAATCACTCGATCCTTGGAAATCGCCTGTCCAAGAGGGTGCTTATCGACTTTGGCCTCACCGAGATCCATGCTCAGGCGGATTCGCCGCTGGCTTGCAAGCTGGGCCCGACTGGGACCCCGACCAAGCTTGTGCAGACCAATTACTCCATTCAAAAGCCTCCAGTACCCCTGGGGTGAAGTGGAAGGAGCGAAGAGAAGATCGAGGAGGACGAAGCCATGCATCGAAGCGTAAAGACAAATCTGGAAATCGTAAGAACAACACTGAGAGTGATCAGGGCTTCGATGAACTCTCTGAAATCACCGATTCGATCGGCAAATGCAAACTATCGATGGTGATTCAGGATTCGAAAGTTATTGGATTTGAACCAGGAGCTTACGCGTTCCATCAGGAATTCCCCCATATCGGACTAGGCAGCACACTGGCCGCTTATAAGCACATCGCTCCTCACAAAACGCTCGCAAATAACAAACCACAATCAGCCCGCAAATCCAAAGGTGCGAACTCCAAAGGAACCGTCCCGATAGAACCTTACCACGCAATGGCAATGCTTCTATCACATCTTTTCGAATCGAATTTTCGCATTGAGCTAGACGATGCCCAAGCGCAACGCTTTGTTCAAGGGCAAGCGATCGAGGGATCAAGCTCGCAGAGCGTGCACGCCGGTTGGACATTGGCTTGCTGGCAGGGCAAGCCATTGGGTTGGCTCAAGGGAGTTGCAGGCCAGGAAACGAGCACGGGAAGAATAACGGGGAGATGGAATAACCACCTCCCCGTTTGGGCTCGTTCAACTGCAACCGGAGTTACTCTGTCTGCAGAGTCATCGCCATAACGACGGGTGCCGATGCATCGCGGCCTTTGATCAAGCTGATCTTCTTCATCGGTTTCTTCTCTTTTGGATTTACAGCGAAGTAACGGATTTGACGACCATCGAGATCGAAAGCAAAATCGCTTTTCGGAACATCGACACGGCGGATATAGTCGGCGAAATGCTCACCGTTGATCAACGGATGATCTTCCGTCGAATCATCTTCATAAGTAATCCGAACGATCATGCTCGTGGATCCTTCGCGTGTCGCTGGATACGACCAACCACCAACACCGCTTAGGAAGTGAATTGCGACAGCCGAAGCATTGCAAGTGACATCCACACTCTTAGGCATCTTGGGTGCCATGACACCGTTCGGGCCATTGAGCATAATCGCATTCGGCACACGATCCTCTTGTGGATCGATCAACACGAATGGAACACCCTTGAACATCTTGGGCTTCCAGTCTGGGAACACCAATCGCTCAGCCATACCGGCTGGGTCGAAAAACATTCCGCGGGTTGTGATCGATGTTGCGACCGAAGCGATCGAGAGGGGGACATACTTTCCTTTACTCGTTAAAAACTCGAGCAAATCTTTCATTTCATCCTTGGTCATCTGGCTTTCAAAGCCTTCTGGCATCAAGGACTTCTGCGAACCGGTCATCCGTTCAATGTCTTCTCGAAGAACCACTTCTCGTTTCCCTTGAACGTTGACCAATTCGATCGATGTCTTGCTTTCGCCAGCCATCATACCAGTGACGACCGTACCATCGTTAGTCTGAACGTTATAGGTTCTGAAGTTGCCTTCGACGCTACGGTTCGGATCGAGGATGTTGACGAGCAATTCCTCTTTAGGATGAACGGACATGCCGGTGAGCTCGGGACCGATCTGGTTCCCCATCTCGCCGTGCTTGTGGCAAAGAGCGCAATGCTTTTGATATACGAGCTTACCGTTGTTTGCATTCCCCTTGTCGTGGGTTGTATCGGTCCAAGAAGCAACAAGTCGCTGTCGGTCAGCATTGGGAATCCCACCTGAGGACTTCATCATCGCAACGGCTTTCTCCCGAATCTTTGCATCGGGGTAATCGCGTAGGAGTTGACGTTGATCGAGTTGCAAATCGTTGATGCTCAATGCGCCAGCCTCGATCGATTCGATCAAGTCTTTGGTGGAATCTGGACGAGCCAACATCACTCGGATACTGTTTCTCAAGAAATCCGGTGGCAGCGACTTGGCCTTCTCGATCAGAGTCTTCGTCAAGCCTGGGGCTTTCGATGCGCCGAGGGCTGCGACGATTCCGGATGAGAATTCCGGAGTCGATTGCGGCGTGACTTGCTCAAGCAGCGTATCGACAACCTTGGGATTAACCGCTTCGAGAATCACCATCTGCTTGGCAGCTTGGAGCCTCTCATCGTTTTGCGAGTCTGCTTTGCCTAACCGATCTACAAGTTCCTTGCGGATCGATGCGATGGCTTCGTCAAGCTTGCGAACGCCAAGGGCTGTGGCGAGTTGAACGACTTGACCTTTGGACTCAAGGGGCATGTCACCCGATAGCCAATCGGAGACAAGCCGATTGCTGATATCCTCAGGTAACGTGACTTGGTAGTCTTTCGGCCAACCTTCGACTAACCCACGAATCACAGCACCTGTGATTTGCGGATTAGAATCTTTGGCGATCAAGCCGCCGAAGGCTTGAGGCGAGAGTTTATTTCGCGCTGCGTGTTCGGCGACGATAGCAACTCGGTTCAGGAATTCAGGCGAGGCTTGAAGTGATTTCTCACGAAGCAATCGTGGCAGGACTTCTGGTGCGTGGGCGCTTGCGGCACTTGTCCACGCATCGAGTAGCCAACGATCTTCTGGACCGCCACTTAGGGTTACTAAGCTTGGGTTCGAAAGTCGTTCGCCAATCGATTTGGTCCCTGTGGAGACCGCTTCGCTTGGGCAATCCGCGAGCTTGAGCATGGCAGCCAATCGCAATTGTGGGTCGTCCGATTCCAACGCTCGGCTGCCGAGGATCGCTTGTAACGTGGCGCTGTTAGGTTCCGCGGCAGCAATCGCGTTACGCAACACGGCGTCGCTTGGATGCTTGAGGGTACTGAGCAATGCGTCACCGTTCCATTTGCCATGGGCACTGAGGACCCAAATTGCATGGATTGCAGCCGGATCGTTTCCGATAGCGTCGACTTTGTGCGCGAGGGTAAGAGCCGCGAGAGCATTGATGGTCTCATCGGATAATGTCCCTTTCTCGATCAAAAGTCGCTGTGCGGCTTTACGCCAAAACATATTCGAATGTTGCAGTGCAGCCACGAGTTTCTTCTCGTCGGAACTGTTCAGTCCACCACTTACCAGGGCGTCGGATGCTGCCAACTCTTGAGCTGACAGCCCCCTATCACCGTTGTAGACAACTCGGTAGACACGGCCGAAGCGTTTATCTCGCAGCTTGGTCTCATATGCATTGCCCTTGCCAGTCTGGAAACCGTTGGGGGTAGGGTTGTGTTGAACGATGAAGTTGTACCAATCGAGATACCAAACATTCCCGTCCGGGCCAACTTCAGCCATGATTGGCGAAGCCCATTCATCGTCGCTGGCGACCAAATTGAATGGGTTTGTCGAACGGTAGCCAGCTCCATCGCGATTGAGAACAAAACCACCGACGATGTGACCGGTTGGTTCGCAAACGAAAGCGATTCGGTTCCACCAATCTTTGGGATAATTCCGCGCGGTGTACAAGGCGTGACCAGCTGCGGCGGTGTAACCACCGTGCCAGTCGACTTGCCGGACCTTATCGGTCACCGACGCGAACTTGTAACCGTCAGCGATGTTGCTCAAAACTTGTGGAGCCCATCCTGAAACTTTTTCGTAGTAGCGGTTCGGTACTGGCATAAAGATGCTTGGGTTGCCGTTAGCGGTCGAACCGAAGATCAAGCCATCTTCGCTGATACCAATCCCCCACGTGTTGTTATTCGTAGAGCGAACGAATTCGAGTTTGGAGACGCGCACCGAATGTTTATCGAAATCATCGGTTCGCTCGGTGGTAGCTTTGCCTTCTTTGTCCAGGGCGAAAGCAGGTGCAGTTTCGTCCGAAGCGCCAGCGGTAAGAGCAAAACGCCAGAAGCCTTGACGGAACCCTTGTTGACGCTCACCGTTGATTACAGGTCGCGAATCGTTGTAGCCTTGCATCCCCCAAACCCAGTTATCTAGGCCCCATTGGAAGTTGCTTACTCCACCGTGAGTATCGCCCATTCCCCATCCCGTGATGAGTTCTTGGCGGAAGTCTGCGACATCATCGCCGTTGGTATCTTTGAGGTATACCGTCTTGGTACCATCTTGGACGACAACACCGTCTCGATAAGCAACGATGGCCGTTGGGATGCTTAGGTGTTGAGCAAAGACGGTAAACTTATCGGCCTTTCCATCGCCATTCGAATCTTCGCAGATTCGGATACGGTCGCGGCCCTCTCCTTGAGGCTTCAGCTCGTTCGGATAATCGACGGTTTCGCAGACCCAGAGTCGGCCGCGATGATCCCAATTCATAGCGATCGGTTTTCCGCCGAGACCGGCTAGGCTTAAGTCGGCTTCTCCGTCGAGGGTGTTCGCTTCCATCGCCCAGAGTTTCACAGCGAAGTTCTCCGGAGCAACATAGTGTTTGATCGATTCGGTTGCAGTGAGTGGGTCCTGCATCTTCGTCATCGGTTCAGCTTGACCCCCTCGTGCACCCGGTTGATAGTTCGGGATTTCCTTGCCGACTTCGGTGTAGGTAAAGGGAGCTACATCGGTGCGAGCAACCGAGAGTTTGGGAATGTCGAACCGATTCTCATCGCGGAAAGCCGGGAGGGCTTCAGGGCTGCGTTGGCAAGTCCAAGAGATGCCGCGAGCGACGAGGTTTTGGAAGCCCGGGTTACCCCAGGTATCCATGTTGTGTCCCCAGGCGGTGTAAAAGACGCGACCTTTTCCGTGGGTACGAACCCATGTCCAAGGTTCAGCCGAAGTACCTTCAGCGAGTTTTCCTTGGCGGCGTTCTTCAAGAACAATTCGATCCTTGGAGTTATGCATGTGGTGGACGTAGGTTTCATCCCAGCTTTCGAAACCACCGAAGCCCTTCATGATGGGGTGTTCTGGTTCGACGATATGGGTCGTGAAGCGTTCGCCACCGTGCTCTTTAAATTGAGCACCGACGAGTTCTACGTAGGCTTTTGAGTTGCGGAAGCAGTACGATGCACAGTGCAAAGGCACGATCCCATGGCCTTCGGCAACGTAATCAAGCATGGCCTTTTCTTGCTCAGGTCCAAGTTGATCGATGTTTGCATAGATCAACAACGCATCGAATTCTGCGAGTCGCTTTGCGTTCAGAGAGCTCGGTACGTCTTCGCTGTAAGTCAGCTCAATGCTGAACTTTTTCATCGATGGACCCAGAACGCGATACAAGTCCGCTGGACGATGGTGTCCTTGGTCTCCGAGAAAGAGAACCTTTAGCGGTTTGCTAGTCGCCTCGTTGTTTTGCGACCGACCGACATTCATCGAGGAGAATAGGAAGGTCAGCAGGAGAGCGACCAGCATTGGGCCTCCTGCCGTTAATTGCAAGCGACATGAACCGCGCTTACCGTAGAATTGCCTGAGCATATTGAACATCATGGTATCCTGAGGATCGTTGATAGTGAATGATTTCACTAGTGTATTCGCACCGGTGAGTTAGTGTTTGAAGCGACCGTTTCCGCTGGACTCTTACCGTCGTTGTTGACGTT
>CAIJIZ010000267.1 GCA_903820735.1 uncultured Pirellula sp. | reverse complement strand
TGTACCAGGATCACGGAAATTCGCGACGTTAAACCCTTGAGATTCAAGCCATTGGCTAAGCATAGCCAACTGCGTAGACTTACCCCCTCCGTCGATACCATCGAGCGTGATAAACATCTTCGAGGCCTTTTCTACATCGCAAACGAGTCGAGATCTTGCTGCGGGGCGATCTGATAGCCGCTTGGCTCCATGGAGCAACCTGCGCGTCCTTGACTCAGCGAACGGATCGCACTGGAATAACCGAAGAGTTCTTTCAAGGGTGCGAGAGCCGTGACATTGGTAATAGCTCCACGCGCTTCTGTGCGTTCGATCAAACCACGTCGCTGTTGCAAGTCCCCGACGATTTCGCCAAGGTAATCGGGAGGAGTCGAAATCTCCATCTTCATTACGGGTTCAAGCAACGCAGGCCCGGCTGTCTTTAGCCCTTCGTCGAAAGCGTCATTCGCAGCGATGCGGAAGGCAATTTCGTCCGACCCAACTTCGGCCATCTCAGCACCTAGCACACTGATACGAATTCCCGTAAGGGGGAAGGACCCAACCAATCCGCCACCTTCAGCTCGATTGCGAAGCTCTTCTAAAGCTGCTTGTCGCTGCAGCTCGGGAAGCATTTTCTCTGGTGGAGTGCGATCGAGCACGATGACTTTCGCAGAGACATCTTCGAGCGGCTCGAATCGAACTTGGAGTCGCGCGAAGAGGTTTTGTGAACCGACTTGTCGGTTGCATTGCCCGGTAACTTCAGCGGCCGAACCAATCGTCTCTCGGTAACTGACTCGCGGCTTGTAGAATTTCACGTTGAGATGAAAGTCTCGCACAAGTCGGTTTTTGATAACTTCAAGGTGCAGTTCACCCATCCCTGAGATAATCGTTTGACCTGACTCGGAATTCTCAGAAGCGTGAAACGTGGGGTCTTGCCTTTTGAGCATATCGAGGACTTCGGCAAGCTTCTTTCGCTCGGTGGTATTCTCTGGCTCGATAGCCATTGAGATAACAGACTGAGCGAACTGGATTGAGGGAAGCTCGATCATATCGCGGGTATCACACAGCGTATCGCCGGTGATGGAATCGCGTGGTCCGATTGCGCAAGCGATATCGCCACATTCGAGCGCATCGATTTGTCCTTGTCGCTCCTTCTTGGTCGCATGGATTTGCCAAAGTTGCGCGACGTTTTCTTTCTTATCGCGGTTTGGATTGTAAACTCGGGAGTTCGATTCGAGGCGTCCGGAGTAGACACGGATCCAGAACATGTCACCGGTTTTAGCTGGAAGGATCTTAAAGACCAGACCGCAAAAAGGCTCTTTTGGATCAGGTTTTCGCAACAGCTTTTTATCGGGCTTCTTCGGGTCGCAACCTTCAACTGGTGGCCGGTCGAGAGGACATGGCAGGAAGTGGGTGACACCATCGAGAAGGGGTTGCACCCCTACGCCGTGGAGGGCCGATCCGCAAAACACCGGTTGGATTACTTGAGCGATACAAGCTTCTCGCATGGTTTTGCGAATCAGTTCGGCAGGAATCGGCTTCTCTTCCATCGCAAGCTCCATCATTTCGGCGCTGTGCGTGTAGAGTTTCTCAAGCATCACGTTTCGCCAGTCTTTGGCGTCACCGACAAGTTCATCAGGGATCTCTTGAACATTTACCGTTCGACCGGAGTCTTCGGGATTAAACGTCAAGAATTTCATATCGATCAGATCGATAATTCCTCGGAACGGATCATTCGTATGCGAAGGGCCTTGACCTACTGGAATTTGCACTGCGACGGGATCGGCACCGAGTCGGGGTCCGATTTCCTCGAGGACTCGGTAGAAATCAGCTCCTTCGCGATCGAGTTTGTTGATAAAGACGATTCGCGGAACGCCATACTTGTTGGCTTGCCGCCACACCGTTTCGCTTTGGGCTTCGACTCCCTCTCGGGCGCTAAAAACCACAACAGCGCCATCGAGAACGCGCAAGCAGCGTTCGACTTCTGCGGTGAAGTCGACGTGACCAGGGGTATCGAGCAAGTTGACGGAGCACTCTTTCCAACGGAACGTCACGCAAGCGGCGAAGATCGTGATACCGCGTTGTTGCTCTTCTGGATCGTCATCGGTTTCGGTTGTTCCCGAGTCGACGGCCCCTGCGCGGTGTTTGGTACCGCTCATGTAGAGCATCTGTTCGGTCACGGTGGTTTTACCGGCATCGATGTGAGCGATGATGCCGATATTTCGAATCGAATGTAAATCACGAGCCATAGTTCAACAACTTCTTAGCGTAGAGGAAACGGTGAAAGCAAACCGGATCGGCTTGATCCGCCCCACGCCTTAGCTTGGCTTCTTGCGCAGATCGAGCCATTCGCTATGAAACACGCCATCTCGATCAACGCGTTGGTAAGTGTGCGCACCGAAGTAATCGCGTTGGGCTTGGAGTAGATTCGATGGCAGTCGAGCGAGTCGATAGCTATCGTAGTACGCCAATGCGGTGGTGAAAGCTGGGACGGGAAGCCCAAGATGGCTTGCTGCCATCACGACGGCTCTCCAAGCTTCCTGAGACTTCTCGATCGCTTGTTTGAAGTATGGGTGAAGCAATAGATTTTCGAGATTTGGATTTCCGTCGAAAGCTTCTTTGATGTGATCGAGGAATTGCGCACGGATGATGCAACCACCACGCCACAGCAAAGCGCAATCACCGTAATTCAAGTCCCACTTGTGCTCGCGACTGGCTTCTTGCAACTGCACAAAGCCTTGTGCATAGGAGCAGATCTTCGAAGCATAGAGTGCTTGTCGGACCGCTTCTACGAATTTCTTTCGATCGGAGACCATGGCCGAGACGGCGGTTGCAAAAGGTCCGTTGTGGGAGGCACCTGGAGCTGGGAGGACCTTGCTGGCTCTGACTCGAGCTTCCTTCATGGCAGCCAAACCACGAGCGTAGACGGCAGTCGTCACGAGTGTGCTGGGCACCCCGAGATCGAGAGCCAATTGGCTCATCCACTTACCTGTACCTTTAGCACCTGCGACGTCGAGGATCTTATCGACGAGATACCCTTCGCCACCTTGGTCGTCTTTGACACTGAAGATGTCTCGGGTGATCTCGATAAGATAGCTTTGCAATTCGCCGCGATTCCAGTCAGCGAACACATCGTAAAGCTCATCGTTGCTCAGCCCTGCTGCTTCTTTCAACAACAAATAGGCTTCGCAAATCAATTGCATGTCACCGTATTCGATGCCGTTGTGCACCATCTTCACATAGTGACCAGCTCCGCGTGGGCCAACCCATTCCGCACAAGGAATATCGTTCTTGGGGCCAACCTTCGCCGAGATCGCTTGAAAAATCGGCTTGATGGTTTCCCAAGCCGCTTTGCTACCGCCGGGCATCAAACTTGGGCCCTTAAGTGCTCCTTCTTCTCCACCCGAAACGCCGGAACCGACGAACAGGAGTCCTTTGCTCTCGACGTACTGCGTTCGTCGTTCGGTGTCGACGTAATGGGTGTTCCCGCCATCGATGAGGATGTCACCTGGTTCAAGGTGAGGAAGGAGTTGCTCGATGAGATCATCGACCGCTGGCCCCGCTTTAACCAACATCATCACAACGCGTGGGCGACGCAAGCTCTTGACCATCTCTGCCAACGAATGGCAACCGACGAAATTCTTTCCTTTGGCTCGACCTGCCATGAGCTCGTCCACTTTTTCAGTGGTTCGGTTGTAAACCGCCACGCGGTAACCTCGGCTCTCTACGTTCAAAGCCAGATTCTCACCCATGACCGCAAGGCCGATCAAACCGAAATCACACAACTCACTCATGCTCCACACCCTTCGAATTACGGCACTCGGGGAGCCGACAGCCCCCTGAGAACCAATTATTAAGTCACTCGTTTCAGAATCGGAGATTGCTTAGGAACCCTGACGAATCTGGTTTTTCCGCATGCAACGCTCAAAGAAGGCCCTTAGTTTATCCGCATTTCCCTACTCCATCAATCGAAACCAGCCTTTGAAACTCCTGTCCATCGAGCAGCTATTGCAGCGGTTTTCGACTTTTAAAACCGGTTCCTGGAGGGCTTTGGAGAATATCGATAAGTCCTGCGATAAGTCCTGCGAGCGTAGGGTCGATTGCCTCACTACTAAAGTAGTAAGGTTGATATGCCGGAATCGTAAATTAGCTGATTTCGGCAAAGTATAGGAATTTCGACGGGCAGTTCAGTAAAAGATCGGCAAGGATCAAAGAATGCGAAAAAGTACCTGTTTTTGGCGTCGCACCACAATTGCGAAGATTTGTTTGGTCGGTTTGATTGGATACCACGCCAACCTGGGAAATGGAGCGAAAACCGTTCACGCAGAAGATTGGCGGCAATTCCGCGGCGGAGAAGCTTTGAGTATTAACGCCGCATCGAAGCTTCCAGCAAGCTGGCTTAATTCCGAAAGTGAAACGCTACCACCTGCGGCTTGGAAAACCCCGATTGAGGGAAGTGGCTGGTCGCAACCGATCATCGTTGGCGATCGAGTGTTCGTTACTACGGCCGTTGCTCAGAAGGGTGGCAAGCCGAAAGGGATGGCCGGCGGCGTGATGGATCCGAGCACGATGGGCCGCGCAGCGAAACCCAAAGACCCAGTTGCTTGGAAACTGGTTTGTTTGTCCCTTTCCACTGGAGAGATCCAATGGAGCGAAACTGCCATTGAAGCGATTCCTGCGTTTGGGAAACACGCATCGAACACCTACGCTACCGAGACTCCAGCCGCATCTGACGACACGGTTTATTCTTTCTTTGGTGCTGCGGGATTGCTCACCGCTCATGACTTCCAGGGCAAATTGCGATGGACGAAGACCTACGAGCCTCAAAAGATCAACAATGACTTCGGAACAGGATCTTCGCTTCTACTGGTCGATCACACCGAAGCATCCGAGCGGCGATTACTTGTCCAACGCTACAACGAAGAGTCGGCAATCTTAGCATGCTTACAAGCCGACAGCGGGGAAGAATTATGGCGAGCCGAGCGTCCGAAGGGTTCCTCATGGAGCACTCCGATTCTCTGGACCAACCAAGGTGCTAAGGAGATCGTCACGGGTGGTCAAGGCTCGGTGATCGCTTATGACTTGTCAACAGGTCAGGAGCGATGGCGAGTCAATGGCCTCGACACGTCCTTCTCTTGTTCGCTAGTCGCGGATGCCACTGCTGTTTACTTTGGAACGGCTAGTCCTGGCAGTCGTGCACCGATTTACGCTATCGGCGCCGGCCATCTCGGTGACTTGACTTTGGCAAAAGACGAAACCAAGAGCGATGCGATACTTTGGTCGGGTACGAAGAGTGGAGCAGGCATGCCATCACCAATCGTCATCGACAACAATCTCTACTTCTTCGGCAATACGGCGACGTGCTATGACAAGCTCACCGGAAAGGAACTCTACCGCAAACGAACTCCGGGGGGAACTCTCGTCGCCGGTTGCCCAGTGGTAGCCGGAGATCGGATCGTTTTGGTCAATGAGGTTGGAGACGTAACGATCGTAACTCCAGGTTCTGAATTTGAATTTCGCGAATTCAAAGCACCGCGCGAGCTCACTGGAACAGGCGCATCGAACAATTCTCCAACTACGCTTGTGGGGCAAGACGAAGTCTTTTGGGCCACTCCGGGAATTGCGAATCAGAGTATTCTAATTCGCTCTTCAGATGCAATTTATTGCTACCGCTAGCGGTCGATCCATCGTTACCGAAAAATCAGCACACAACTCAGTTTTGTGCTGCGGCGAATTTAAGCATTTCAATGCGGCGTTTGTGCAACATTTCTATCGACAAATTGCCGTAGTCACTCCACGATGCAGGCTCAAGGTAGTTTCCTTCCGTCCTGCCAATGGCCTGCAGTTTGACTTTTTGCCGGAACTCTTGACCAAAGCTGTAACGATCGCGGTTGTATTTCTTCGTGATCTTGTTCAGCAGTTCGACATCTTGCTGACCATAGCAGTAAGCTTTTAAACGAATCGACGGAACAGGCTTCGTTTGGCCTGGTACATTCGATGGGTAGAACAAAGCCAACTCATCAGCCACGTTCCAAGAGTTTGCGTTTCCGATAGTTTGCCAGGGCAATACGCCATCGGCTCCGAGTCCCCATGAATCCCAACTCCAAGCCACGGCCATCGCGTTGCTGGTTCCTACTGGGTTATTACTTCCATAGACAACCGTCTCTTGCCCAAAGCGATACTTGCGGTCGAGTACCAAAGGACGATACTCGCGGAAGGAATCTTGAGAGACAACGTTGTACTCAAGAAATTCATCGAAGGTATCGCGCTGCCATTGAGGTCTTGAAACGTCCGCTCGAAAAACCATACGGGGCACACAGGATGTACCGGTCGATGAGAAACAATCGGAAGCTTGCAAGCCATCGAGGAAAGCCAAGCCGAAGTATCGAATGGCCCAGAAATCTTGAAAGTTGACAGGCTCATCGAGTAGCCATGGGGAACTACCTCGGGACCAGCCCTTTGATTTGTAGGTATTTTTGTTATTCAAGTAGATATGGAATCTTGTATCGACCCATTTCTTCTGCTCAAAGTGATTCATGAACTGTCGTACCGAATCGGCCCAAGCGGCTCGATACTCGGGTGTAAACGCTTGGTCAGCCCAATAACTACCGTTGTAATGCGAATCAATCGGCAAAGGCCAATTCTCATGCATCGGCAAGTAGAAGCATTCGATTGGGATCGCACCACGGGGCAAGTCTTTGAAGGCTTCTCCGGTGAAGAGTTTCCCGTATCGCAGATCGTAATTAGCCCAGTCAACATTTCCGTTATTCCAAGCTGGACTGCATCCAGCGCTCATCGCTCCGGCTTGGTTATAAGGAACGCGGTTAAGAACCGTTCGGTGTCTTTGGGCAAGCCGATAATAGTCCATATCGTTCGTTGGCAAGCCATAACAATTCATCTCTGGCAAGAAGCTCAGCGTTTTTGGGATGATGACGTTATGAACTTTAACCGCCACTTTCAAAAACTTCTCAACGGTACCGATTCGGATTCGGAGTCGCGCGCGATAACTCCCAGCAGGCATTTCCGGCGGAATGTAGACTTCTACAAGCCAGCTATTGGCTCCTTTTCCGTCTCCTGCTTGCCCATCGTTAACTGCGACCATCGGTATTAATGGATCAGGTATCTTTTCGGTTCCCTTGGGCACCAAAGCATACCGATAGTATTCCACAAGCCGCTTTTTGCTTGCGGACAGCGGAGTATTGGTGTTATCCCACTCCATGAAGAACTTCGGCGCAATTGATCGTTTAGAGACAACTTGGAACCCCATCCAACTTCCTCGTCCACAATCAAGCGTAACTTGTTTTTGACTCGCGTCCCACAAGTGGTTCTTGGTGAAATATCCGCCGGAGTGGCCAGGTATCGATTGATTGGATACAGGCAAATAACTATCAAGTGGATCGATGACAGTCAGTTGAGTTGAAGCTAACTCGAATGAGCCGACCCAATCTACGGGCGCACCGGCGGCATTATCAAGGTTATCTGATGGCAAATCAGCAAAACTAGGTCCACTCCCTTGCTGACCACTCGGAGATGCTTGACACTCCTTCGATTCGCTCTTCGTACCATCTTCGGCAATCGTCCGAACTACAAATGTTCCTTGCGCTGCGATCTGGTTGGTTTCCAAAAGATCCAAGGGGAGGGTAAACACTCCGTTATGATCGCTTCGGATGGAAGGAACGAAGTAGGGTGGCAATGCAACCCCTTCTCGCTCAACCGAAAAACCTATGGGCTTCTTGAAGACCTGATCGCTAGTAGGGTTCTGTAATTTCCATGTGAGTCTTGGTCGGGGGTCTTGCGCGTCGGGTGCAACAAACGCCAATGCTTCAGGAGCGGGAACAACCGCCGTTGCAGCAGGATCTTCCGATTCAACTTGGACCATCAAATAAGGTCGAGTCGATGCGTTGGAGTTCTGGCTATAGACGAACCGGTTGGGGAAAATTTCCTGAGTGAATACATCTCCGTTACGAGTCCAAGTACTTCCGGTATCGTCCATTAGGACCAGCCCGTAGCTTAGCCCATGCAGACGAGCTTGAAGCAACTCCGCAGGTACATTCAGTTCAACCCAACCAGTGGTGCCTGTGGGCATCGCGTCAACTGAGGAATAAAACGAATTCCCCTGACCGATACATACGTTAGTAAAGTCGGACTTGTACCAGCGTTCGGTAGGGTAGAGTCGATGACTGAAGGTCGATACACCCTCGATCACTTGGTAGTTCGTACCGTTTCCTTCCACCCAATCGGAGGTGATGGTGCTGATGGAAACTCGTTCGATGGGTCGAGTACCAGCGTTCATCAAGTACAGTTTTGCGCCGAGAATCTTCTTGCCCTGGAGCAAGGAAGGCTGAAAGTCAATGATGGACAGTTCGATGATGGATTTGATTTTCAATCGAGTCGCAGCACCGTTCGATCCGGATTGTTCCGTGCTGAAGTTGGAAATCCAAGTATCTCGAGAGATGGGTACTTTGATCCACTCCTGAGCCACAAGTCGGTTCTCAATTGTTATGTTTCCCAGCGCTATACAGCCGAGCGCAACACACATCGCGAACATCGCACGGAACAAATTGGTCTTCATAACATCTACCTTACACATCAATCGGACACTTTTCCAAAGACGCGGGGCGGAAGTTTTAGATTCAGTTCGCTCGCATTTAGTTCCCACCGGGTAAACGCAACCGCTTCTTTTCCCATTCCGCTAATGCTTCGCCAGTATAGCTGCGATTTTTTCCAGAAACGATTGCCGATTGCGCGTAACTCACCAAACCTTCAGGCGTTCCGGCGAAGACGACCTCTCCTCCGGCAACCCCGGCCTCAGGTCCCATATCGATTACCCAGTCCGCCGACCGGATAACTTCGATGTTATGCTCGATGATAATCACTGTATTGCCTTGATTTACAAGTTCATCGAGTACAAACATAAGCTTACGAATATCATCGAAGTGCAACCCAGTGGTTGGTTCATCGAGCAGAAACATGGTCTTTCCGTCCGATGATGGGCGACAAAGTTCCGCAGCAAGTTTCACACGTTGGGATTCACCGCCAGAGAGAGTCGCGGAGCTTTGTCCAAGCTTGACGTAATCCAAACCAACACGGCACATCACGTCGAGCATCTTCGCGATTTTCGGTTTATCTTTGAACAACTCAAGAGCTTCCGCGCTGGACATTTCGAGCACATCGTGGATCGAATATCCCTTGTAGGTAACCCCTAGGACTTCCGGACGATACCGCTTTCCATTACAAGCTTCACATTCGATCCATACGTCGGGCAGAAAGTGCATTTCGATCTTGATCTTCCCAAGCCCTTCACATGTTGCGCATCGGCCTTGACCTGAATTGAAACTAAACGAGTCTCGGTAAATGTACTTCGCTTCCGGTAGGGATGAAAACAAGGATCTTATGTGATCAAACACCTGAACGTAGGTAGCAGGTGTACTCGATGGACTCGAACCTAGCGGTGACTGATCGACTTGCAAAACCTTGCTGATGTTGTTAACACCATCCATCGACTTGAAGCTGCCCGGTCGGCCGCGCCCTCGCGAAAGTCGCCTAGCAAGTTCGGTGTAAAGTACCCCTTGGATCAAACTGCTCTTGCCACTTCCGCTCGGACCAGTAATCGCCGTGAGTGCTCCCAGCGGCAAATCGACATCGACAAGCTTCAGTGTGTTGTAATTCGCTCCGCGAATCCTGAGCCAATTCCGAATTGTTCTGCCGCTAAGGTCGAGGAATTCGTCAGCAACGCTTGGATCAACTACGCGTTTCCTTGGCAAATCGATCTGCTTTGCACCTGTGAGATATGGGCCTGTAACCGAAGTTTCACAGCACATGATTTCAGCAGGGGTTCCCTGCGCGACGACCGTCCCTCCAAATGGACCGGCTCCAGGTCCGAAATCACGGATCGCATCGCTGCTTGCAATCACATCGCGATCATGTTCGACAACCAGGATCGTATTCCCAAGGTCACGCAGTCGCTGCATCGCTTGGATCAACCGACCGTTATCCCTCGGGTGTAACCCGATCGTCGGCTCATCGAGCACATAAAGTACACCACTGAGGCCCGTTCCAAGTTGACTAGCGAGTCGAATACGTTGAGACTCTCCCCCGGAAAGCGTATTTGCAGCGCGACCAATCGTTAAATAATCTAAACCGACATCGACTAAGAACTTCAGTCGTTGCTCGACTTCACGACGCAGTTCACCACCAATCTTCTTGCTTCGCGCGTCCCACGTCAGTCCTGTAATCCAATCGACGAGTTCTCCTATCGGCTGATGGATCACTTCGCTCATCGTCTTACCAAACAACCGAACATGAGCCGCTTGCGCATTTAGCCGCGAACCCTCGCACGTCCTGCATGTAACTTCGGCCCACTCTTCGAGCAATTTGTATCGGATATGCGTCGATCGTGTCGATTCGAGTTCCATCGTCGGGAAGAGACCTCGAAAGTAGAACCGGATCACTTCGCGGTCTGTTCCATTATCTTCATTTCCAACTCGAGGGCTCGCATTGCCGGATTTGTTTTGGCTGAGCGTATCGAGCAAGTCGCTTTCATAGACTGTAATAGGGACATCGGGTAAACCGTGAAACAACACATGCCGTTGCTGGGGATTTAAGCGGCTTATAGGTACATCGACTGGAATGTTCCCGTTGCGAGCCAAAGCGCGGAGCATCCCGGCCGAAAGCGGGTGCGCGGAATTCGGCCACAACAGAAAACCACCCTCGAGCAAGGATAGGTTTTCGTTGATGAATAACTTCGTATCAGTACCTTCCTCAACCCCCAACCCCTTACACGAAGGACACCATCCCACAGCAGTGTTAAAGGAAAAATGGTGAGGGGTCAGCGGTTGAAACGATAGTCCACAAGCATGACAAGCAGACTGAAGGGAATAAGTCAGTGTGGTCCACCGTTTCTCAGGGACTTTATCGTTGACCAGTGCAAGCTGAACGACACCATTTCCAAGACCCATCGCAATCGAAGCACTATCTGTCATTCGCTTGCGGTCGATCTGATCGAAGGCGAATCGATCGACGACGACTTGTAACTCCCGAACTGATTTGATCGCGATTTCAATCTCGGGTTCGATTTCCATCGTTCGTCCGTTGATGCGGACTCGAGTATAGCCTTCGAGTTGAAGATCTTTCAGAAACCGCTCGAGCGATTGATTATTTGGGGGGGCGACAGGGGCCAACAACAAGCAACGATTCGCACCGTTCGCATCAGCCAACTGTTGATCTTTTAGTTGCATCCAGCGATCGATAATCTGGTCGATGGTTTGTGATTCCACCGGTGCATCACACTGCGTGCAATGCATCACGCCGAGTCGTGCAAAAAGCACTCTCAGATAGTCTTGAACCTCCGTTACGGTTCCAACCGTCGATCGCGGCGTATGCGACATCGCCCGCTGCTCGATAGCGATCGCTGGGCTTAGTCCATCGATTCGCTCAACGGAGGGTTTGGGCATCTGACCGACGAATTGACGAACGTACGGACTGAGGCTTTCTACAAATCTGCGTTGCCCTTCGGCATAAATTGTCTCCATCGCCAAGGAGGTTTTTCCACTACCGCTATGTCCGCAAAAGACCGTCATGGAATTCTTTGGAATCTTGACGTCGATAGACTTCAAGTTGTGTTGGCTCGCTCCAA
The DNA here is from genome assembly GCA_903820735.1 of uncultured Pirellula sp. GTDB lineage: Bacteria > Planctomycetota > Planctomycetia > Pirellulales > Pirellulaceae > JBKCUI01. The sequence continues at coordinate 3,023 of CAIJIZ010000267.1, read as the reverse complement.
CCACATGGACATCTTGCATCGCAATCGGTTGAAATTCAGAATTGTTGCCCAGCTTAGAAACATCAGCGGAAGCAATTGAAGAAGCATCTTGCTTTGACGCAAGTGGACTTGCGTCAGCATCACTATCCCCAACCACCGTGGACTTCGATTTCGTGTCCGATTTCGCGTCCGATTTCGCGTCCGATTTCGATTTGGATTTGGATTTCTTCTTTGCTCCCGATTTTCCTGTTTCGTTCGAATCGTCCCCAAGTGCACCTTCGGCACGGTTGCCGTGTTCTTCGAAGTATCTCTTCAACGCCACTCCGGTATAAGAGTGTTTGACGTTCGCTACTTCCTCCGGTGTTCCTTCGCACAGCACTCTCCCCCCTGCCTCGCCACCTTCGGGGCCCATGTCGATGATCCAGTCGGCAGCTTGGATCAAATCGAGGTTATGTTCAACGACGATGACGGTGTTGCCTTTGTCAACCAAGCTTTGCAACACCCGCAACAGCAAATCTATATCGTGAAAGTGCAAGCCAGTAGTAGGTTCGTCGAGGACATACAACGTGTTCCCAGTAGAGCGCTTACTCAACTCCCGAGCCAACTTAATTCGCTGTGCTTCGCCCCCCGAAAGCGTTGGCGAGGGTTGCCCAAGCTTGAGGTAATCGAGTCCGACATCGGCGAGCGTGCGCAACTTCGAAACTATTTTTGGAATAGCACCGAAGTGCTCTATGGCTTGCTGAACATCAAGCTCCAAACAATCCGCAATGGACTTGCCTTTAAAATGGACTTGCAAAGTCGCTCGGTTGTAGCGTTTGCCTTCGCACATCGCGCAAGGAACCCACAGGTCTGGGAGAAACTCCATATCGAGTCGGTTTGCGCCGTGGCCTTCGCACGCAGAACAACGACCTGCGCCGGTGTTAAAACTAAAAGCGCCGGGTTCGAAGCCGCGTCGCTTGCTCTCGGGTAATTCTGCGAATAAATCGCGAATTTCATCGAATGCTTTCGTGTAAGTCGCCGGGTTGCTTCGCGGAGTCCTCCCAATGGGACTTTGATCGATATCGATGATCTTATCGAGTAGCTCAATCCCCTCGATACTGTGATGATGGCCGGGTGTGTCTTCGGCGTTATTCAGTGCATTGCGAAGTGCAGGAGAGAGAATATCGGTAACGAGCGAACTCTTACCCGATCCACTAACACCGGTAACTGCGATGAATTTCACAAGCGGAAATTGAACATCGATCCCTTTAAGGTTATTGTGCGTAGCACCTCGGACAAGAATGTGTTTGCCCGACCCCTCACGTCGTTTCTCCGATCCAAGCACACGGCGTCGGCGGCTTAGAAATCCACCGGTGACGCTGTTGGTGTTGGAGGATAGTTCATCGAGAGTACCTCGCTCGATCAGTTCGCCTCCTTTTACACCAGGCCCAGGCCCGAAGTCGACCAAGATATCAGCAGCGCGCATCGTATCTTCGTCGTGCTCGACAACGATCAGTGTGTTGCCGAGATCGCGCAGGTGTTGCAAAGACTTCAACAACTTATCATTGTCTCGTGGATGCAGTCCGATCGATGGTTCATCGAGCACGTAAAGTACACCGGTCAGCCCTGCACCGATTTGGGTAGCAAGCCGAATGCGTTGCGACTCACCCCCGGAAAGACTTGGGGCCGCTCGACCAAGGGAGAGATATCCCAATCCCACGTCTTGCAGGAAACGGAGTCGGTTGCGGATCTCCTTCAAAGCCTCCTTCGCGATCAACTCCTGCGTAGCAGTCAAATCCAACTCAGAAAAAAACGCGACCGCTTCGTCGATGGAGAAAAACGAACAGTCACTGATTGCACTCCAAGCTTTATCCGTGAACTGCTTCGACTTTGTACGAACCTTGATCGAACGCGCATAAGCATTCAAACGCTTGCCCGAGCACTCTGGGCAAGTCGTTCTAGCCATATATTTCTCTAAGCGCTCGCGTTGGGTACTACTAAACTCACAGAGGAGTTTCAGCACTCCCGCGATCCCAGGAAAATCCCCGGCATCTTCTATCTGAGGATGATAGTAACCAGAAGAAACGGCTACTTGTCCATCCGCGAAGTTATTCAAAAGCAATTGCTTCACTTGGCTAGGAAGCGAATCCCAGGAAACTTTTAACGGATCTTTCTTGAGCCCATAAATATAACTGAGGGTAGACGCGTAATTAGATAGACCTTGTTTGAACCACAAAGGTAGACTCTTCCAAGGGCTTATCGCAGGAATTGCTCCTTTATGAATCGACAAACTTGGATTCAAAACAATCGATGCTTCAGTGAAGTACGATGCGACACCTAAACCTTGACAGTGTTTACAAGCACCATGCTGGGAGTTGAAGCTCAGGATCTGCGGGCTCGGAGGGGGAAAAGACTGCCGGCATTTCGGGCAAGCGTTGCTTTCGGAGAGAATCAAGTCCTTGGATCGACCTGCAGCCAGATTGCCTGAATCAATGTCTACTCCAGCGTCTGCCCCAGCGCTAACTCCAGCGTCAGCACCGGCCCCAGTGGCTTTTTTTGACTTGCGAGTTTTCCCGGTAGAGCGAGTACTCTTTGTTTTAGACTTTGATGGCTGCGATGCACCATTGGCATCCGAAGGTTGAGGGATTACCACCAGCATGCCGTTGCCGATTTTCAAAGCAGCTCGAATACCAGCGTTGAATCTTTCGCGATCTTCGGGTTTCGAACCATCGATCGGTAAATCGAACTGCAAAATGACCGCATCGATATCGTGTTTGACCGTCCCATCAAGATCTGGTGGATCAGACATAGATTCAATCGCTCCATCGATTCGAGCGCGATTGTATCCGACCCGCTGAAGCGTCGTGAAAAGAGCTTTAAAAGCCCCTTTTTGCCCATTGATGATCGGAGCAAGCATCAGATACGTATTTGCCGGTAGTGCTTCGATCAACTCCACCATCTGCTCGGGAGACTGGCGACTGATCGGAATTTCGCAAGTCGGGCAGAAGGCAGTTCCGCAACGAGCGAAGAACACACGCAGGAAGTCATTGAGTTCCGTGATCGTA
>CAIJIZ010000266.1 GCA_903820735.1 uncultured Pirellula sp. | reverse complement strand
CGGCGGCGTTTTAAATGCTAGCAAATGGCGTAGTGAGTGTGGTGGGAATGCTAGCAACTAGTCGCTCGTGGCTCGCGGTTCAGGGACTGTCCCCAGTTCGGCGGCGTTTTAAATGCTAGCAAATGGCGTAGTGAGTGTGGTGGGAATGCTAGCAACTAGCTGCTCGTAACTCGCGGTTCAGGGACTGTCCCCAGTTCGGCGGCGTTTTAAATGCTAGCAAATGGCGTGGTGAGGGTGGTAGAAATGCTAGCGATCTACAGCGTCGCCCGGAAGATGCGAGTTCGAATACCACGCCGCTCAGCATGAACGGAACCATTATCCACCCCAAACGCTATCAATCCCAATTGTGCGACCGTTCTGGATCCGCTTTCGCTTACCCGTGGAGGAATGCTAGCAACCCGAGGCTTGGTTCAAGCTGGGTAACTTGCGCCGTTCCGGAAAACTTCTCTGTGTAGGGGAACTGTTTATCCACCAGACTTCGTAATCATGCGGGAGAACCGGATCATCCGATGCATACCGCGTCGTCGAAACTGGTGGTGGAACCCGCATTCCCCGTAAGACTCGACGCGCCGAAACTGCACAGATTCCCCGAGCAGGAAACCGGACCCAGAATGAAATTTCGTTTTGCTACTTCCAGCCTAGCTTTTCTACGCCTCCCTTGCGCGGCGCTGGGGCTATGCCTATCGGTCGGAATTGTTTCGGCGCAAGCCACGGACCCGAGTCCCAGAATGAGCCCAATCGTGCGCGCCATCCAACGCGCAGAAGCAGCGGTTGTGAACATCCAAGGGAATAAATTTGTGACCACTGCGTCCTCCAACGGAGCAGGGGCCAAGCAGGAAGTCAACGGAATGGGTACCGGCGTGATCATCGATCCACGCGGATACATCATTACGAATCTCCATGTGGTCGAAGACGTCAGCCGTATCGAAGTTACCCTTTCAGACGGTTCGACGGCTATCGCTAAATTGATCAACTACGACCCAGATACCGATCTGGCTATGATCAAAATCCCCACTTCGAAAGACTTACCCACCATCCAGTTCGGCACAAGCTCCGATCTCATGCGAGGCGAAACCGTTATCGCTATCGGAAACCCATTCGGCTACCAAAATACTGTCACCCAAGGCATCATCAGCGCCCTGCACCGAGATATCCCTGTCAATGTCACTCAAGAATATAAGAACTTGATCCAGACAAACGCGGATATCAACCCAGGTAACTCCGGCGGCCCTCTGCTCAACCTTGAAGGGGACGTTATCGGTATCAATGTCGCTGTCCGTGTCGGCGCCCAAGGTATCGGATTCGCTATCCCTATCGACTCGGCTCTCGAAGTTATGGCCGATCTCGTCGCTTCCTCCCGACGTGAACCTATCGAACACGGCCTTGACCTGGTCCGTACCTACGAAGCCGGCTCGTCGAAACTATCTCTTCGCTCCTCCAACGACGAACGCTCAGAAAACCGTGACCTTCAAGTCTGCGATGTGATCGAAAGTATCAACGGTCTGCCCATTTCAAACCGTCTCGAACTCGAACTCGCTCTCCTTGAACACCGTCCCGGTGAGTCGGTCGATATGGTCGTCGCTCGCGGTAACGCAAAATACCCCCTACCTCTAAAACTCCGCTCTGCCGGTAACACTCTCTCCGACTCGACAATCGCAAAACTCGTCTGGGATCAAATCGGTATCCGCGTAACCCCAGTTCCCGCAAATGATGTTGCTAGTATTAACGAGGATTATCGAGGCGGGCTTCGCATTACCGAGATTCGTTCCGGAAGCCCGGCCGCTAAACAACGCTTGGTCCCCGGCGATATCATCGTCGGAATCATGGAGTGGCAAACTGTCAGCCTGGAAAACCTCCAATGGATCCTGGCTAGCCCTCACTTCAAATCGGCTTCGCCTGCAAAATACTACGTGATCCGAAAACGCCAACAATTGATGATCGCTCTAACCCCCGAACAAGCCAAAGTGCGCTAAGGTCCAATCCGCCGATTTAGAAACTCGTAGGCATTTTTCATGGCGGTTTCCAGTTGCCAGCAACGGTTAGGATCGCTACACTTTGCCGACCTCTACTCAATTGCCCCGTGGTGTAATTGGCAACACAAGGGATTTTGGTTCCTTTATTCTAGGTTCGAGTCCTAGCGGGGTAGCTTCTAAGGTCGGCTTCTTGCCGACCTTTTTTCTTTTTAGGTCTCGATGTTTTTGACCAATCTGCCGCTTAAGGCAGACAATCGTCGGAACCCTCTGGGAATCACCTCCTACGAGATATCACAAGCGTCGCTCAGACGTATATCGCAAGTCCCAGGACGAACCCATCGGGTGTATTCCCGCGAAGGATCGATGCAACCTCCCTCTGCATATATGCCTCGCCCGTCCTGCATGCGCTGCATTTTGTCCATCACAGCTTGATATTGCTCTTGGGATTTCTCCGTTTCTCGCATGTGCTGCTGGACTCGCTTTTCGTCCATCCAATGGACCCCCTGCTGGTCTTGATAGGTCGAATCTCGCCAGTGGTAGATCTCAAGACACTTTAATTCCAGGGTAAAAGTCTTGTCTCTTTTCCAAAAATCAGAAAAGAGTCCGCTCCCGATATAAAACAGCCAAGAGCCTTCAAAACCCAGTGCGTTGGCCGATTCGGGATCAGGGTTTTTGAACCATACGCGGTCACCCGGGACGTAATACTTTGCAGGAAGTGGATTCTCACGCGAACCGTACTCTTTCATGAAGACTTCGTGGAACTCCCCAGATCGAATGGCTCTCCGCTCCGCCTGAGCTTGCAGTTGCTGCATTAAAATTGGATTGACGCGTTGTGCTTCTTGGGCAATTCCCAATGCAACTACATATTCTGTCGCCCGATAGCATGAAAACGAGTAAACCGTTCCGTCTTCACCTGGTTGGGTTGCGAGTCGTAAGGCATCGATCAAAGGCATCCCGGGTTTGATGAGGAACCCTTTCTCTTCATCGTAGTGCCAGTACGCTTCCGGCCGCTCGGCACCATACGCATCGAATGACAAGAAAGTTTTGGCCGCTGCTCTGGCAATGTTTACACGTATGCGAAAGGAGGAGTCGCACTCTTCAAAGCTTGGATACTCGAAACCGATTGGGCAAGCGAGCATTGCAATAAGGGTTTCTTTTTCAAGCAGTTGCGGATCGTCGGACCCAAAATGACTAGAGAGCAATTGCGAAAGATCGACGGTATTGAAGTTCGGCGTCCACCGCGCGAACGCTAGGTCGCTCAGACTCACCTGCAATACCATCGTGCTGTTACCCGCCTCGGACGGGGCAGTCTCTGTTGCTGCACGGGGATTCTCGGTTACTGCAAGGGGATTCTCGATGGTTTCGAAGCTAACGAAATCCAAGACCCCGAACTCGTTCAGGAATCGGGCACACGCATTGTGAAGTTGGGCTGCGGTGTTGGCTGAGGTTGCGATTCGAATTCCAATAGGACGAATCGGGCTTTGAGATAAAGCGGCGGAGGGAGGGTTGCTCATGGAGGGAGAGGGAGGATGGTCTGCCTCCTACAGGATTTTTTATCGGCTGCAGGAGGCGAAACGTCAGGAGGGGAGGAAAGTTCGACGCAGGTGGGATTCCTTGAGGATAATCCTCTGCGTCGGGTTTTCCAACCGGTAGAACGCTCAGAGGATCAAGAATCTGCGGCGGCTTCGCTGGCTTCTTCAGGGGTCGCAGGGCCTTCGGGGCCTGTATAACCACCTGCGGCAACGATAGCGTCGCGGATTTCCTGGGCTACTTCTTTGTTTTCCATGAGGTAGTTTCGTGCTTTTTCTTTACCTTGGCCAATGTAGGTTTCGCCGTATTTGATCCACGCGCCGCTTTTGCTGATGATCTTGTGGGCGATTCCCATATCGATCAAGTCACCTTCGTAACTGATTCCATTGGTGTGCATCATGTCAAATTCAGCGATGCGGAATGGTGGGGCAACTTTGTTTTTGACGATTTTCGTCTTTACTCGCTGCCCGACGACTTCTTCGCCATCTTTGAGTTGTCCGATACGTCGCACATCGACCCGAACGCTTGCGTAGAATTTCAGGGCACGACCACCGGGAGTTGTTTCAGGACTACCGTAGCTCATGCCACCGATTTTCTCGCGAATTTGGTTAATGAAGATCACTGAGGTTTTGCTTTTGGCGATTGCACCGGTAAGTTTCCGCATGGACTGGCTCATCAAACGGGCTTGAAGTCCGACGTGCGAATCACCGATCTCGCCTTCGAGTTCTTGGCGAGGGACGAGGGCAGCGACCGAGTCGATGACGATGACGTCGACGGCGTTGCTTTTCACGAGCATTTCGGTGATCTGCATCGCTTCTTCACCGCTGCTAGGTTGGCTGACGAGCAGGGTATCGAGTTGGACACCAAGTTTCTTTCCCCAGCTAGGGTCGAAAGCGTGTTCGGCGTCGATGATTGCGGCGATGCCGCCAGCTTTTTGTGCTTCGGCGCACACGTGGAGGGCGATGGTGGTCTTACCGCTGGATTCTGGTCCGAAGACTTCAATGATTCTACCGCGAGGCAGTCCGATACCGCCGAGAGCCAAGTCGAGGGAGAGGGAGCCGGTGCTGATCCCTTCGATTTTCAATTGGGCTTCGCCACCCAAAGGCATGATGGAGCCTTCGCCGAATGCTTTTTCGATTTGCTGAAGGGTTGATTTAAGGCTTGGCTCGCGTTTGAGGATACCTTCCAAGCCTGTGACTGGTTCGGTTGGGGCCCCTTTTTCTTTTTTCTTTGCTGCAGTGTTTTTGCCGGATGATCCCGCCATGGTTTATTCTCCCGAAATTCCTTAAGTCAAACACACAAGATTGGATCATGCTAACGCCAAGCGAGGTCGTCAACAACTGCATCAATGATCGCATTGGGTAGTGACACCTTTGGTCACTAGGAATTGGGTTTCAGGAAAATATCCTAAAAAATCTTCGAAGTCCAAAGAGGTTGAAGGTTGGCGTTTTTCGCCAAGCGTAGCTTATTGTTGGGGTGAGGGCGGCAAGGAGGATGTAACCGAGCATGGAGAGGAGTATGAGCACAAGCGGTCCACCTAGAAGATTGGCGTAGATGGTTCGAATGTCGATCCATTCCCAGTATTTGCGGATTTCCAGGTCGGCTTTAGCGATCCGATTGGCTTGTTCGTTCACCATAAACTCAATGATCCAAGCTAGCGCGACGCTACCTGGAAGAAGTAGCCAGCGTCTGGGTGTGCCACAAGCTAACCAACATGCGAGCATTACAGGAATAACAAATTGGCTTGCGATGGCCATGAATCGCAGCGCAATGAGTTTCAGTTGTGTGGCTTCGAATCCGGATCGATCGATCGGCCCGAGGACATTGGAGAAAGTCGCTGGGTCTCCCATCAGGTTGGCGTACCAACGAGCGTGCAAAACGAGAAATTGGCAAGTCATCGCGACGCATACCATGACATACAGCAATCGTGATATGGTCCAAAACGGGGGAAGTTTCTCTTGGGTGACGTTGCTGTTGTCTTGGATCAACTTGTCGGAGAACTCGATACCCGTTACGAGGCTTGCGAGTTTCAGCATGAACCATCCGATTGCTAATGGGTACAGGACATCAGCGAGATCAATCGTGATCAGGGTGTGAGATGATTGGCTTGTGAGATAGATCATAAATACTTGGGTAGCCGCCAAGCATGCGATATACAGAAGTGCGCACAGCAGTGTTTTCCATTGTTGCGGTGCAATCAGTGCAGACCAAGCCAGTACGAGTTCGAAGTAAAAGCCTGAAGCAAAAGCGACTAAGCTCGGTGTTGCGCCGAAGTTGCCCGCAACGACGAGCAACCAGCCGATAGTTGCGAAAAGCAATATCCAGCCAAGTGGTTTTTTAGCTGGATGTTCTATGCTGCTAGGAAGTGTTGTGTTGGACTGCAAATCGTCGTCTTGCATGGGCGCTCCTGATTGATAAGAGGTTTCCCTTCACTTGTTTCAATCGCAGGGCAACGATATGACGGAGTGCGACGATTAAGTCCTTACATCAACCCCAAGCTTGGTTCGAATCCGAACATGTGATTTAGATTCTGGACCGCAGCGCCGCTTGCACCTTTCACCAGGTTATCGATAGCGCTGATGAGGATGATGCGAGGGCCGTTTTCTCGGACGGTGATATCGACGTAATTGGTCCGCGCGACAAACTTGGTGGCGGGCAAGTGCGAGACGATACGAACAAAGCCATCGAGTGGGTAGTAGCTTGTAAGGCATTCACGGATTTGGTTTGCCGAGACGCCTGGGCTGGGGTGTACGTAAATGGTTGAGAGGATACCGCGTTCCATGGGTGTCAGGTGCGGAGTGAAGATGATTTCGGGTTCGACGCCGCTGAAGCGTTTCACGATATCGACGATCTCAGGTTGGTGGCGGTGGTTTCCGACTGAGTAAGCGGAAATCGATTCGTTGACTTCGCAGTAAAGGTTTCCGAGTTTGGGAGTTCGTCCTGCGCCGCTGACACCTGACTTGCTATCGACGACGATATCTTTCGGGGAGATCAATCCTTCTTTCAAGAGAGGAGAGAGGGGAAGGATCGCCGAGGTCGGGTAGCATCCGGGGTTCGCAACAAGTTTCGCGGAACGGAGTTCGGAGGGGAAAAGTTCAGGTAGACCGTAGGGAGTCGAGCCGAGACGCGATGGGTCCGGGTGAGCTTCGCCATACCATTTTTGATAAAGTTCCGGGGTGCTCAGTCGGTAGTCTGCCGAGAGGTCGATCACGCGGCAACCATTGGCCAACAGTTCCATGATGATATGAGCAGAAGCACCGTGAGGCAGGCAGGTCATTGCGACATCGGAGCGCTCGGCGATTTGTTTTGGGTTTAGGTCTTCCACCGGTAGTCGGATGCGTCGGACCAACGAAGGGTGCATATCTGAGAGCATACTTCCGTCGGCTTGTCGGCTAGTAGCGGCAACGATTTCGACATGTGGGTGTCCGAGCAGCCATTCGATGGCTTCGAGGGCGGTGTATCCAGAGGCACCGACGATGGCAACGCGAATCTTTGGTTGGGACATTGGAAAGCGTAGGGTATAGAGTGAAAGAAGAAGTGGGGTTGGGTAAGCCTTTAAGTTTACCGCAAGTCCCTTGAGTGTACCGAACTTTGAGTGTATTGAACTTTGAGTGTACTGGGAAAAGTCTGTTGCAACCAGATTTGCTTAGGGCATTGTCCGGGGCTGCACGGGGATGAAAAGGTATCGGGTTGGGACTTAAGGCTTAATCGAGCGTGTTGATGACGAGCCCGGAGGCGAGTTTCGGGTAGAAGTAGGTGCTTTTCTGTGGCATGCGTTCGCCGAAGGTGCAGAGGGTCTCGATTTGGTCGACGGTAGCGGGCATCACCAAAGCGGCGAGTTGGAAATCGGGTTGATTAGGAAGATTGCCTTTCAGGCCGTCGATTACTTCTTGGACACTATGCACGTAAGTTGGTGTGGGTGCATCTTTCAGGCCTAGTGCGTCTTCGAGGACGAGTCGATGAAGAGCGGAGACACCGAGTTCCCGCCATTGGGCGGAGTGTTCAGCGGCGATTGTCTCCAAGCGATCAGCAGCTTGTTGTTTCGCGCTGATGCGAGTCCATTGCTGCGACGCTTGAGAGTAGAGAGCTAGGATCCATTGTTCATCGAGGCGATCGAGTTCAGCCCACACCGCGCCGGTGCTATCGGGGCCTTGGCCGACGAGTTCACAATCGAAGAACGGCGAGAGTTTTGTGTGAAGTTCTTCGGTGGTGAAGTTTGGTATACCGTGCAGTAGTCGGTGGGTAGGTAGGACGACAAGGCCTGGGTCGTTCATACTGACCAGTGCGCAGAGAATGAAGTTCGCGGGGTGATCGTCGGGAAATTCCGACTCGCTTTGGGACGGATTGTTGTTTCGATATTGCGAAGCGACTTCGTCGCGGTAGGTGCAAGCTGTTTCGTAGCGGTGGTGGCCATCGGCGACGAACATCGGTTTGTTCGCGATCATTGTGCTGACTCGTTGAATGGTTTCGAGGTCAGAGATTGGCCAGAGAGTGTGTTTGACTCCGAGGTGATCGATAGCTTCGTTGCCCAGGACGCCGATAAGTTTTGATTCGAGAAAGTCCTGGATTTCATTATCGGGATCAGGGTATAGCCCAAAGATTTGAGAGAGGTTTGCTGCCGTGGCTCTAAGGAGCCGCAGACGGTCTTCTTTGGCTTTGGGAAACGTTTGCTCGTGCGGGTAGATGGAGCCTTGGCCGAATGGTTCCAATCGGATTTTTGCCATGAGGCTTCTGCGCAGGAAGCTTTGACCGAAGAGTTCGAATTGTTGGTGATAGACGTAGATTGCAGGATCTGGGTCGGGCTGAAGGATTTTTTCGTTTTGCCAAGCGCGCAGTGTCTTGCCGGCTTGTTCGTAGTCCGGAACAGCTGTCTCTGGAGAATTTGTCGTTGTGGGATCGGCTGGATTGCTGCGAGGGAGTTCTAGTCGAATGATGTTGTACGGGGATGCGTCGTAGAGTTTGGATTGCAAACTTGCATCGATGACATCGTAGGGGGGGGCGATGCATTCAGAGAGTGAACCGACTTGAGCGAGGTTGTAACGCAGGCCACGAAAGGCGCGAATGTCAGGCATGGAGAGCCCCAAATAAAGGAAATAGGTTAAGGGGAGGGGATCTTAGCGAGTATTTGATTTTTGGGGAGGGATCAAGGGATCGAGCCAGGCTTGCAGGTTCTCCCAGTCTGGGCTGTGCGTGTAGAGGTCGCGTCGTTGGTTGACCAAGTCGTAAGCGAAGCTGTGCAGGTCGGATTTGAATTGATTATCTGGGCCTTGGTAGTTTTCGGCGAACTGTAGGATTTCGGGGATTTCCAAGTAAAGATTGTACATCGCCATCGACTGGATGAACGGCCAAAGGGTTGCGGCTTGGTTTGGATGAAGTGCGGACCAAGCGGCCCAAAGGTGATTTCCTTCGGGCGTGCGTCGTGCGAGCGAGTCGACCAAAAGGGCGGCTGGGTATCTATTGGTTTCGTCGTAGGGAGCGAGTGCGACGGGGTGCCAGAGTTCTTCGGATGCCGGGCGCGAGAGGTGTTTGAGGATTTCCAGTTCTGTGGCTTGATTGGGGATCGTCAGGGTTGTTCGGGAGACTCTTAGTTTTATGAATGGTAAGCGGTAGTAACTAAAAGAGCGAGTTTGAAATGCGTTTGGAGAAAACTCTGTCCCTTCGATTTTTGTGAAGGGGATGCAAGCGACGAGGGCTATGAGTCCGAGGGCGAAGACCAACAGCAAGTAGCGTTTTCGTGAGGACTTGTTGCTTTGGCCCATGTGGCCTGGGGCAGGGCTATTGCGTTTGATGGTCACGGGTGCGTTTTAATGGGTGCTCGTATGGCGTTGGATTGACTAATAGTTTATCCCATCTTAGTTTGGTTGGGGTTAGGAACTTTAGGGTTCGCCGGAAGAGGGAGGGAGTCGCAGATGGCTTGGTGGAGGAGCAAAAAAGGGGGGGATGCTAGCGAACACGAGCACTCCGGTGGGGATAGTTCGGCAGATCGCCTGCGCCTATTAGAGGCATTGCTGATGGTAAACAACGAGCCATTAGCGACACGTAAGTTAGCATTGGCGTTAGGTTTTTCGGATCCGACGGCGGTTCGATCTGCGGTAGCGGAGTTGAATCAGCGGTATGATCGTTCGGGGCGTTCGTACCGGGTGGAGGAAGTCGCTGGCGGGCTGCAACTGCTTACTAGGAAACAGTTTGCGTACTGGCTAAGGCGGGCCGATTTCGTGCCTGGGGAGCAGTTGCTCAGTTCGGGGATGTTAGAGACGTTGGCGATCATTGCGTATCGTCAGCCGGTTGTACGAGCGGAGGTTGAGGCGATCCGTGGGGTCAGCTGCGAGGAGGTCCTGCGACAATTATTACAAAGAAATTTAGTTCGCATTGCTGGCCGGGACGAGGAGCTTGGTCGTCCCTTTCTTTACGGGACGACTCGGGAGTTTTTGAAAATATTTGGGCTGCAATCCTTGGATAATCTTCCACGCTTTCAAAAGATTATTGACGCGGAGGCCGAAATTGCAGAAAGGATTCAGCGGACACGTTCTGGGGGTTCGTCGCCGGGATTGGCTTGAGCGACGGTGATTTCCGGATGAGTAAGCTGGGGATGTTGGGTTGATTTTTCGCAACCAGATATTGATTTCCTCGTACTGGTGGCTAGATTGCCCCAACGGATTCGTTAGAACGATAGCAACGGAAGCGAAGCGTTTAGCCTCCGGTCGATCGTAAAATCTCGAACAAGTAGACTCGAAAGAAGTAAGGGTGCCCACTGTGAAGAAGACGTTCGCTACCGCTACGTTGCGTGAGTTCGGTTCTGGTGCGTCGGCCGATTGGTTCCAAAGCGACCTTGTAGGAACCTCGATCGCCTCTCCGATAGTCATGTCTGACGATGACGAAGACTTTGAAGAAGAAGAATTCGAAGACGATGAAGAGGATGAGGAGTTTGAGGACGAGGAACTCGGAGACGACGAGGAGCTCGATGAGGAAGAGGAGCTCGATGAGGACGAGGATGAAGAGCTCGATGATGATGAAGAGCTAGATGGGGATTGGGAGGAGGTCGAGGGAGACGACGATGAGGAGGAGGACGAGGAAGAGGAAGAGGGAGAAGAAGACTGGGACGACGAGGATGATGACTGGGATGACGACGAAGATTCGGATGATGAAGACGATGACGACGACTGGGATTGATTAAGTCGTTGAGAGTCAGGCACCTTTTTAAGGAGGGTGCGTCATGAAATAGGATCCCCGTGCTAGCGATGCATGGGGATTTTTTTTCGGAATGATTCATGATGATTTCGCCCATTATGATTTCGCTCATCATTTTGACTTCGACCATTTAGAGGAATGCAGACCGGATGGGAAACCATTGATGCCAAACGCAACTTGTTTCTTGATCGCGTACGCTTTGGTTTTGTTGCTTGAGGTCGTGCGATTGTGGGTCCTTGATGAGCGATGGCGCGGGATGTGGGGTCGGATCTCGCTTGGGATGTTTGTATTGGCTTTCGTAACCCATAGCTTGTATCTGGTCGACTTGGCTTGGAGAGCATTTGGGGGGAATGAGCCGGGGCCTATTGTTTCGACTTGGGAAGACTGGGGCATTCTGGCGGCTTGGACGATCGCTATCGCGTATGGTGGGATGCTTTGGCGTCGGAGCGACAAGCAGATCGGTTTGTTTTTGTTGCCGTTGATTTTGTTATTGGTTTCGCTGTCGGTGTTTTTTCCTTCTGCGGGTCCGATAGTTCGATCGGCTTCGAGTGTATCGTTTTGGCGGTTGGTTCATTCGATGGCGATGTTGGTCGGCACGATGTTGGTGACGTTGGGTTTTGCCTTTGGTGTGATGTACTTGGTGCATGCTTGGAAGCTCAAGCATCGCAGTCGTGCTTTCTCGTCATTTCGATTGCCTTCGTTGGAATATCTTCAGTCGATGGGTCGTCAGTGCATATTGGGAAGTGCAGGTGCGATTGGTTTTGGGGTGATTTCGGGAGCGATCATGAATTTCACTCGCGATGGCTCGGTGGCTTGGACGGATCGCGGGATCTTGCTTACTTCGGGGATGTTTGTGTGGTTATGTATCGCGGCGGCGGCGCAGCGGATTTCGGCGCATCGTGGTCGTGGAGAGTGGACGGCTGCTGTTAATTTGCTTTCGTTTCTGATCGTAGTCTTGGCGATAGCGGCGGTGGTCAGTGCGCCGCATGGGGCGGGTGTTAGCAATGAGAACCAGGGGGCGAGCGGTGTTGGTCAAGTTCCTGTAGACGCGGGTGTACCTGTGGAAGCAGATGCAGGGGTGGGCCGATGAAACTACGGATGTTGGGATGCAGTCATCACGACACCGTGTTGGAGGTTCGTGAGCAGGTGGCGTTTTCGCCCGAACAAGTTCGCGAGGCGCTTGAGCGTTTAAAGCATCAATATCCCGATTGCGAGTTGGTGTTGCTCAGTACGTGTAATCGGGTGGAGTTGTATGTTGGGAGTTTGGAGTCGGAGGTGGTGCCGAGCGGTTCTGAGTTGGTTGCGTTTCTTGCCGACTTTCATCGGGTGCAGAGTCGGTTGATTCAAGAAACGTTTCGGATGCGTGAGGATGATGCGGCTGTGATGCACTTGTTTTCGGTAGCGAGCAGCATCGATTCGTTGGTGGTGGGAGAATCGCAGATATCATCGCAGGTCAGTGCGGCTTATGAGACATCCCGTTCGGGAGGATTTGCCGGATCGGTGATGCATGGGTTATTCCAGCATGCGAATTTGGTGTCGAAAAGAGTGTCGAACGAGACGGAGATTCACCGGCGGCGGATCAGTGTACCGAGCGTAGCGGTGAGCGAGGTAGCATCGGAGTTTTTCGAGCGGTTTGACGACAAGCGCGTGGTGGTGATTGGCAGCGGAGAGATGGGGGTCGATACGTTGGAGTATTTGATGGATGCTGGAGTAAAAAGCATCGATATTGTGAACAGGTCTTGGGAGCGTGCGGAGTCTGTTGCGCAGCGTTTTGGGGTTCGAGCTGCGGTGTGGGATCAGTTGGATGCTTTGTTGGTTCAAGCGGACTTGGTGGTAAGCACGACGGGAGCGACGGAGCCGATAATGACCGAAGCTCGATTTCGGGGGATTCATGGGAAGCGAACTCGGGGGAATTTACTGATCCTTGATCTGGCCGTTCCGAGGGATTTTGAGGCTGGGATAGGAAGAATACCGAGTGTTTACTTATATTCCGTGGATGATTTGCAATCGGTTTGTCAGCGCAACGAAGCATTTCGTCGTCAGCAGTTTCCGAAGGCCAAGCGGATCATTGAGGAGGAGGTTCAGCGGTTGGTGGCGGATTGGAATTTAAGAGCATCAGGTGACACGATACGCGCGTTGCGAGCGCAAGCGGAGTTGATACGCGATGCGGAGTTGCAGCGGTTGTTTGGCAAGCAGACGATGCAAGGGGTCGAGCCGGGGGTGCAGCAAGAGATTCAGCAATCGATGGATCGCGTGATCAACAAGTTATTGCACAGTCCCTTGCAGTCGCTACGAGAGGCTCCGCATGAGGCGCAGCGAGACTCGTTGGTCGATGCGCTGCGTAGGTTATTTCAGCTTAAGTGATTTCAGCTCTGGTTAAGAGTGAATTGGATTTAGGGTTTAACGATCACTTTCATCGCACCTTTTTCACCTGCGTAGAGACGATCGAACCACGAGGCCGCATCATCGAGCGAGGTGGTAGCGGTGATCAAGGGTGCGACTTGGATGGCACCGGAGGCGAGTAGTTCGATGCATTGAGGGATTTCGCCGTTCGAAGCGCACGAGCCGTAGATAGAGAGTTCTCGGGTGACGACCGTTTGCAGTGGGAGTTCGACGTTGGGAGTGAGGTTTCCCACGAGGGTTACCGAGCCGCCACGGCGGACGACTTGAAAGCAAGTGCTTACAGGTTTATTTGCGCCGACGACTTCCATGGCTGCATCTGCGCCGCGACCGGCAGTCCATTCCAGGACGGCAGCGACGGGGTCTTGGTTTTTCGCGTTGATTGTATGCGTAGCGCCGAGTTGGCGAGCGAGGGTTAGTTTATCGTCATCGAGATCCACGGCGATGATTTTGTGGAAACCGGCGAGTTTAAGGGTTTGGATGCACAGCAGGCCGATCATCCCGGAGCCGACGACCACGACACTACCTCCGAGGGTTTTCGGCGTGCGGTTTGTGGCGTGCACAGCGATCGAGACGGCTTCGATCATCGCGGCGTGTTCGAAGGGGAGTGATTCGGGAATTTTGTAGACGATATTCATGGGGACAGTGACAAGTTCCGCGAAGGCGCCTTGGCGGCGGAATTCTTTGCAAGAGACGCCGAGGACTTGGCGATTTTCGCAGAGGTTCATCGAGCCTGCGCGGCAGAAGTGGCATTTTCCGCAGGAGACGGTCGAGTCGAAGGTGACGCGATCTCCAACCGCCAATCCGCGAACGTTTTCTCCGATTTCAGTGACGATCCCGGCGGCTTCGTGTCCCATGACCAATGGCGGAATGCGTCGACCGGAGCTTCCATCAAAGCCGTGGATATCTGAGCCGCATATACCGCAAGCTTGAACGCGGACGACGATGTCCTCAGGGCCGCAGGAAGGTTCGGGCAGATTGACGACTTGGAGTTTCTTGACTTCGGTCAGCAGGAGAGCTTTCATGGATTCGTTTGCCTTATCGACGGTGGATTGGTTAGAGAATTGGTCGGAGATTTTGAAAATAGTTGCTTGGGGAGCGGAGACCGAGGTTGTATTTTGTCGGGAGTGGACTGTAAATTCCCCGGCCTGTGCTGTAGTCTTTGAAGCGTCCTCGAGGGTATTTTTTCCAAATCCTGGAAATTGGTTCGAGGAATTGTAATCGATCGGTGAAAGGACACCATGCAAATGAAGCGTTGGAATCACTTTCCAGTCAATGGGATTCGAGTTTGTGTAGCCGGGGCGATCATCGCTTGTGGGCTAGCTGGATTCTCTGGAAATACGGTAGCCCAAGAGGCGCCGAAAATTGTGGCAGCAGATCAAGGAAACACGGGTTTGAAAGATCCAAAAAGTTATTCGCTCGGTTATCAAATTGGTAAAGACATGGCTGGAGCGGGCCTCGAATTGACCGACTTCGACACGAAAGAGTTGTTGGAAGGTTTTTCCGATGGATTGCTCAAGAAGTCGAAGATGACCGAAGAGCAAATGATGGCAGCATTCAAAACTTTGCAGGAACGCATTCAGTCGAAGATGATTGAGACGGGCCGCAAGAATTTGGAGAAGGCCAACGAGTTTCTCAAGACGAACAAAGACAAAGAAGGGGTTCAGACCACCAAGTCTGGGCTTCAGTACTCCGTGATTCAAGCGGGTAAGGGGAAGGCCCCTACGTTGACGAGCACGGTAAAGGTTCACTATGAGGGCAAGTTGTTGGATGGGACTGTGTTCGACAGTTCGATTGCACGCAAGGAGCCGATTGAGTTTCCGGTCAACGGTGTTATCGCTGGTTGGACGGAGGCTTTGCAGCGCATGAAGGTTGGTGACAAGTGGAAATTGTTCATTCCACCTGGATTGGCTTACGGAGAGCGTGGTTCGCCACCCGACATTGGACCGAACCAATTGTTGGTCTTCGAAGTCGAGCTTTTGGACGTCAAGTAGTCCGTTAGCGAGTATCGGTTAACGATGAATCGTGAGGTTCGATCGCAAGTGGGAATACACTGAATGAGTAAGCCGCTGAGTGAGTCGCAGAATAAGTCGTTGGGTGATTCAATTTCCGAAAACGATTTGTATTCACGAGTCGCTTCGCATCTTGCGAGCGGCTCGGAGGTTCGACAAGAGCATCTGCTTGCTCATTGGGATCGGTTAACAGAAGCTCAGCGGCAACAGTTCGGTGAGCAGATTTTGGGAATCGATTTTGAAATTCTAGATCGAGAGATTCGCAGTGGGCTTTCGAAGCAAAACGAAGTCCAGGTGGATTGGTCTGCTCTTGCGATGCGAGCCGAGTCGCCGGATGCTGTCCGTTTAGTGGACAGCAGTTCGGAGATTTTGCAGCGAGCCGATGAAGAGGGAGCCCGGGCGCTTTCAGCGGGTAAGGTCGCAATGATCTTGGTAGCTGGAGGGCAGGGGACACGTTTGGGTTTTGATCAGCCCAAGGGGATGTTTCCGATTGGACCTGTATCGGGTCGGACGTTGTTTCAGATGCATGTCGACACTTTGCTTGGAGCGATGCGGACTTTTGGCTCATCGATTCCATTATTGATCATGACGGGTCCGTCGACCGACAAGCCGACGCGTGAGTATTTCGCCAAGCATTCGAATTTGGGGTTAGGTGCTGAGGATTTGAAGTTCTTCGAGCAGGGGACGATGCCTGCTTTTGATTCTCGGACGGGCCGTATTTTGATGGACACACCGAGTTCCATTGCGCTCAGTCCTGACGGCCATGGCGGTGTGCTTCGTGCGTTGGAGAAAAACGGGCTGCTTGATTGGGCGAAAGAGCGTGGGATTGAACAATTTTTCTACGCGCAAATCGACAATCCGCTTGTGAGGGCTTGTGATCCTCGATTGATCGGATTGCATCGAGTAGCGGGTTCGCAGGTTAGTACCCAGGTTGTCCCCAAGCGGTTTGCCACCGAGAGGGTTGGCAATGTGGTGAAGGTAGATGGCAGGACGCAGATTATCGAATACAGCGATTTGCCTGAGCCGGCAGCGGTTCAGACTTTGGCCGATGGGTCGCTTAAATTATGGGCGGGTAACATTGCCGTGCACGTTTTTGATGTGGCCTTTTTAGCGGCTTGTTGTGGTTCGAGCGATGCGTTGCCCTTTCATCGCGCGAAGAAGGCAGTTTCTTATGTGGACGAGCGAGGCGAGCATTGCGTGCCGAAAGAGCCAAATGCGATCAAGCTTGAGCGATTCGTATTCGATTTATTGCCAGCGGCCGAGAGGACGTTGGTGGTGGAGGTCCGGCCGAGCGAAGCGTTTGCGCCGGTGAAAAATGCGTCTGGTTCACCGACAGATACTCCGGAGACATCGCGGCAAGCGATCAGCGATTTGCATCGACAGTGGTTAGAGCAATCTGGAGTTCGGGTTGCTCAGGGTGTACAGGTAGAGATTCATCCGATGTGGGGTTGGGATGCGTCTGAAGTTCAGGGCAAGCTTATCAGTGACCGACGAAGCGATGTTCCGTTGGTGATCGAGAGCGATACATATTTTACGTAGTTGCGCCGTAGAGTGCTTGCTGTCTAAGCGTTGTTACTACGGTTCGGTTTGTTGGATTGATTGAGCGATAAGAACGATTAAAAAAAGTTTCTCAAACCATGACACTTCATGCAGTAATTATGGCCGGCGGATCGGGTACTCGATTTTGGCCAGCGAGTCGCCAAGAGACACCGAAGCAGTTGTTGAAGATGGGAGGTCCAAGGTCGATGTTGCAGACGACCTTTGATCGTTTGCAAGGGTTGGTATCGAGCCAGCATGTACTCGTGGCGACCAATAGTCAGTTGGTTGAATCGGTGACCAAGCAGTTACCGGATTTGCCGATCGAGCACATTATTGGAGAGCCGTTCAAGCGAGACACGGCACCTTGTATCGGAGTTGCGGCTTCGTTGGTTATGGCAGCGGATCGCGAGGGGGTGATGGCCGTCATGCCATCGGACCACGTCATTGAGCCTCGCGGGGAGTTTCATCGCGCGATTCAGGCGGGGGTGAAGTTGATCGAGCAGGATCCTGAGCGAATAGTAACCTTTGGGATTCGTCCGACGTATCCGGCGGAGTCTTTTGGGTACATTCAGCGTGGGGATGGAATTGAAGTAGGAGCGGGTATCAGCGCCTTTGGCGTCGAGCGGTTTCGAGAGAAGCCGAGTCGAGAGAAAGCGCAAGAGTACTTGGATGCTGGTACTTTTTATTGGAATGCGGGAATTTTTCTTTGGAAAGCACGGACGATCCTGGAAGCGATTCGCGAGTATGAGCCTCAGATGTACGAGCACTTGCAAGCGATCTCCAAGGCGATCGGGACGCCAGACTTCCAACGGGTGTTTTTTGAACATTTCGAGCAGATTAAGGGCAAGTCAATCGACTTTGCAGTGATGGAAAGGCACCCGAAGGTTGCCGTGATCGAAGCGCCGTTTCATTGGGACGACGTAGGGAGTTGGCAAGCGATATCGAGGTTGATTGCGACCGACGCTCAGGGAAATGCCGTCGAGGGGCCGTATTTGGGAATCGACTCGAAGAATATGATCATTCGGTCCGAATCAAATCACTTAGTGGTTACTATTGGAATGGAAGAGACCATAGTGGTACACACGAAGGATGCGACGTTGGTTGCACCGAAGCGGGAGGAAGAGCGAGTTCGGGAGGTGGTCAAGCAATTGCAGGAGTTGGGGCTCAGCGAATATTTGTAGAAGACTATTTGCAGAGCTTCTTGACTCCGATAGTTGATCCAGTTTGTCCCTGGCTTATATTGTTCAATTAGTCTCTTCGATAATGCCGAAGAGAGCTTTGGCTCAGAAGGGGTTGGTTAATAAGTCGTTGGCTAGAAGCATTGCAGAAAGCTTTCGGGGTAAGGGAACCGTGTTTGGTTCTCTATGAGGGGCTAACCCATTGGGGTGTTAGTCCGGAATGGGGTAGTCCTTAGGGCTATTGGAGGTTGGTGTGACAGATAGTGATGTCGCAGGGATTGCATCCCAGGAAATCCTGAATCGATTGCCCGAGGGCGTTGCTGTCCTTTCGCCGTCGTTAGTTATTGTTTGGTCGAACCAATGCTTCAACGAGTGGTTTGGGGGTGTGGATCGTACCGGACAAGATTTTTATTCTGCGTTGGGGCATCCTGAGGTGCAAGGCTCGGTGGGATGTCCGATGGAGAATTGCTTGCGTCGTCCGACCCGTTGCACAGCGACATTGAAGACGGAACCGACGGCTAGCAGCGCGACACCTTCCTACTATCAAGTCCAAGCGGTTTCATTGAAGGCTTCTGCGTCTGGGGTTGCCGATCCATTGGATGGTGGTTTGCGCGTTAAGGGAATTGAGGCGTCGGAGTTGCAACCGATCAGAACTGGGGAACTTGAAGACCAAGAGTTATCGGGTGGCTCGGCGGTGGTTGATCGTGTTGCAGGGGACGGCATAGCGCAGCGGCGATCGGATGATGTGGTTACAGCTGCAAAAATCGTCGTAACCATTCGCGACATTACAGAAGAAGTTTTGCAGGAGCAGAAGTTAGCAGCGATTCACCAAGCGGGAGCCAAGTTGACGGACTTGAAGCCCGATGAGATTTTCGCGATGGATGTCGAGCAGCGGATTGAGCTTTTGAAAGACAACATCCGTCACTACACCGAAGACCTTTTAAACATTGAGGTGATTGAGATTCGGCTGTTGGAGCATCCGACAGGAAATCTTATCCCGTTGCTTTCGGTTGGGATTGATCAAGCGGCGGCGGATCGTCGATTGATGGCGAGTCCATCGGGCAATGGAGTTACGGGCTACGTGGCGGCCAATGCGGTAAGCTATTTGTGTCGGGACACAGCGAGTGACCCGATGTACTTAGAAGCTTTCAAGGGTGCGCGCAGTTCGTTAACGGTGCCGATATTGCTGCATGAGGAAGTGATTGGAACGATCAATGTCGAGAGTCCAAAGCTTGCTGCATTCTCTGAGAGTGACCAACAGTTCTTGGAGATTTTCGCAAGAGATGTTGCCGTTGCATTGAACACTTTGGAACTCCTCGTAGCACAGCGTTCCAATGCAGCCCAGCAGAGTTGTGATGCGATCCACGCTGCGATCGCCTTGCCTTTGGACGACTTATTACTCGATTCCGTCTTCTTGATGGAAAAATACATCGGGCATGATCCTGAGACTGTCACGCGATTGCGGAGTGTGTTGACCAAGGCGAGGAGTATCAAGAAGTCGATACAGACCATTGGCCAGTCCTTGGCTCAGCATGACGTAGCGAACAATCAGGAGTTAACCGAGCATTATGCCAAGCTCAATGGTCGGCGAATTTTGGTGGTCGACCCGGACGAGAATGTTCGAAATGATGCTCATGCGTTGCTTGAACGCTACGGGTGTGTGGTAGAGACAGCGCATTGCGGCGATCAAGCCGTATCCATGGTTCGCAGTACAGATGAGAGGTACGATGTGATCCTCTCGGACATCAAGTTGCCCGACTATTCCGGCTATCAATTGATGTTGCGTTTACAGAAGCTTATGTCCTACGTGCCGATCGCGTTGATGACTGGTTTTGGGTATGATCCAGGGCATTCGATTGTCAAAGCTCGACAAGCGGGATTGCATCGCAAAGCGATTCTTTACAAACCGTTTCATCTTGATCAATTGCTCAGCGTCACCGAGATGTTGATCGAGGAAACACCCCCTCTGTCGTCCAACCCTTAAGCCGCGATCTTGCTTGTCATTTTACGCATTCTATTAGTCATTGCCTTCATTCTTGGCCATATTGGGTTTTGGATCACTCTCTACAACCGGATCAATGCCACTGGATTCAAGCGAGAGTGGATCAAGTTTACCGAAAAGGTGATCGTGCTTACTTGCCTAGCACTTCCCTTTGTGCTGTTGCTCCTAGACACCTGGACCCATCATCCTCAAGCGTGGCGAATTGACAAAGCGATCTACGCGATTTTGGCCAACGCAGATTTAAGCTATATCTCGTTTGCAACGTGGCTTTACATTTGGTTTGCGATCGGTTGTTTTTTCGTTCAAGGACCGGTGTGGTTAGCGTATCGACCTGTGTTTCATGTCGCGCGCGATCGATATCGCGTTGAGAAGACTCACATCGAGAGACATTTGCATCGAACCAATCCTCACTGGGAGTTAGGGGCGATTGCCAAGCGTAATCTATGTTTGCCAGGCAACGAGATTCTCAGTTTGGAAGCCAACACGAAAGTCTTGTGGATTGATCGGCTTGCTGAAGGTTTTGAAGGGATGCGGATCGGTCACTTTTCAGATATCCACTTGATGGGTGAAATACCCGATCCGTATTACCGAAAAGCGGTGGAATGGTTGGCTGGTGAAAACATTGAAATGCTTTGTTTGACCGGTGATCTGCTCGATGAACCGGATTGCTTAGGGAGTCTCGAAGCGATATTCGGCGGAATGTTGGAGGGGGTACCCAAGCTATTTGTATTGGGGAATCACGATCGAGCTTGTGGGATCCCCGATGAGATTCGTGCCGCGATGAATGGATTGGGGTGGTTGGATGTTGGGGTTGAAGACCGAGTCGTAAAGACCTCACGGGGAGACGTTTACGCTTTGGGAAACGAGCGACCTTGGTTTACGAGGAAAGCTGGTGCGGGATTGAGAGCCAAAGGGATCAGGGAACCGGGTGAGAAAGATTTGGTTTTGGCCGTCTCGCATTCGCCGGATCAATGGAGGTGGGGGCGGGATGAGCGAGCGCATTTGATGCTTTGTGGACACACGCATGGTGGACAAATCCGTTTTCCCTGGATTGGACCGATCATTGCTCCTAGCCATTTCGGTAGCAGATTCGCGTCGGGTGTTTTTGGGTTGGATTCGACACTGATGCACGTCAGTCGTGGGATGGCCGGGGTGCAACCGTTGCGTTGGGGATGTTTGCCCGAGATATCGGTTTTGGAACTCCGATCGAAAAAGATATAATCCTCCCGACGATTTCACCCTTGTCGTTATGTTCGCTACTTCACCGAAGCGGGGCTGAAGGTTACATTCTACGGCTTCTAATAACCCCGAAATCCATAATGAAGTTTCCGGAATCTCCCGAAGAAGGGTTCAATCCCGATGCGGGCTTGAGTATCGAAGAGAAGGTCACACTCTGCCAGGAGCGGATAGGGTATTGTTTTGCCAATCCGACACTGGTTGCCTCTGCGCTTACCCATGCAAGTGTTGCTACCAGTCGAACGCATTCGAATGAGAGAATGGAGTTTCTTGGTGATGCGATTCTAGGGATGGTGGTCTGTGAGCATGTTTTCCAAGCTTACCCGGAGTACCTTGAAGGGGATTTGACCAAGATCAAATCGATCGTTGTGTCGCGTCGTGTGTGCGCGAAGATATCCAAAGCGTTAGGGCTTGAAGACTGCTTGGTGGTTGGACGCGGGATGATGCGGCACGGGATGCCAAGATCTTTGTTGAGCGATGTGTTCGAAGCGGTGGTAGCGGCGGTGTTCCTTGATAGTGGTTTGGATCAAGCGCGGTCGTTTATCCTTCGTCATTTGGAGACCGAAATTCGGTTGGCTGCCGAAGGTCACAGCGGCGGAAACTACAAATCGATGTTGCAGCAGTTGGCCCAAGGTAACTTGAAGGGGACACCTGTGTACCGATTGGTAGGAGAGAGTGGACCGGATCACAGCAAGTACTTTGAAGTCGCCGCAGAGATCTCTGGAAAGCGATTCACTTCTGCTTGGGGTCGAAACAAAAAGGAAGCAGAGCAGCGAGCGGCGGGTAACGCACTTGCAGAGCTTCGGGGCGAGGAAGCTCCTTTTGCGACCAATAGTTTTGTCAATTTGCAAAATCGCCAAAGCGATGCGGACTAGTCGATCGGAATCAAGTGGATTTCACGGATATCGACCACTGCTGCAGCGGCTTTCTTTTGAGGTTTCACACGCACCGTCCCTTTTCCTTCGAGCAGACGGACTTCGCCGAGCGACTCGATCACGATGTTTTGGAAGTGGCCAGTTTCGCGGACCGTCCATTCAATCGTCTCTGATTTAGCCTCAGTTTTAGCCTCAGTTGCGTTTGGCTCGTTGGATTGGGTGACACCCGATTCAACTTCTACATGCACAAGGGAGCCACCGTTACCAGCTCCACAGCCACAATGGATCTCAAGTCGGTACAAGCCAGACTTGGGGACTTGCATTTCCCATTCAGCCCAGTCATCGACTTCGGTCCAGTAGCCGACAACGTTCTTAAATGTTTCTGGTTCGTAGCGAATTCGTGTTCCATGGGTGATCGCGTTCGAGGCGGGCAAGGTGATTCCTGCGGGAGTCTTTTTCAAGATGGTAGGTTTGCCTGCGATGGCTTGGTTTAACTTCGATCGCCAATCTTTCCATTCAGCGCCGATTTGCTGAGGGGATTTCATGCCGATGCGCAATCTCGATGAATTATTTGTCGTATAGAGTTCTTGGTTGAGTTCTGGATTGATCGAAGGATTCGGAACACATTCCTGAGCGGCGATCGATGCTTTCCATTTTTCCAAAGCCGTGTGAAGGGACTTTGCGACTTCCGGATGCTCCTTGGCCACATTGTGCTCCTCTGAGATATCTTGGCTTAGGTCATAGAGTTCACCCGAGAGGTTTTCATAATCCTCGATCCATTTCCATTGCCCTTTTCGAACGGCACCCGATGGTTTGCTCCCTTGATTGGTGTAATGAGGGAAGTGCCAGAAGAAAGTTCGGTCTTCGGAAACTTCGCTTTCGCCGAACCAATGTTTGCGTAGCGAAATACCATCGACGGGTCCGACACTTCTTCCGACGTCGATCCCGGCAGATTCGAGGAGCGATGGCATTAAATCCATGAGCGAGACAGGGGTGTCGGTTTGTTTACCTGAAGCGATATGTTTTGGCCATCGAACGATCAATGGGACTCGGAGTCCACCTTCGTAAAGGTATCCTTTTCCTGCTCGGAACGGACCGTTATGTGTGACGGGTTCAGCGTGCCCTTCGGGGACATGTAGACCGCCGTTATCGCTGGAAAAGATTACGATGGTGTTTGCAGCAGAAGGGGATTCCTCGATCGCTTGGAGCAACCGACCGATAGATTCATCGAGGGATTCGATAGTGGCTGCATACAAGGGGTTCCAAGCCGCAGCGTTTGCGGCGATGCGATCTTCTCGTTCTTTGAGCATGATGTGCGGGGAGTGGTGGGGTACGTAACAGAAGTAAGGTTTGTTCGGTTCGCTTTGGGCTTTGATAAACTCGATCGCCTTGTCCGTGATCAAGAATTCGTTTTTGCCACCTGTGGTAAGTGGATCGCCATTTCCTGGTGGTTCGAATGCGATGTCAAAGCCTTGCATTCCCGGGGCCGAGTCTCCTCCACCGAGATGCCATTTCCCAAAGATCCCTGTGGCATATCCGGCGCGCTTCAGTGTTTCAGCCAGAGTCTGAGAACTTGGAATTAAAGCGGGCTCGATCAGCGGGTGTCGCAATCTTTGCGTATCCGCGTTGGCTCGCCCTGGAAGATAGGTTGTCAGATGCAATCTTGCCGGATACTTGCTGGTGAGCAATGCAGCGCGTGAAGCTGAACAGATCGACAAACCGCAGTAGGCGCTGGTGTACCTAATTCCTTCGTTGGCTAAGCGGTCCAGGTTGGGTGTTCGATGTTCCGAGCGACCGTAGCAAGCCAAATCGTAGATACCTAAATCATCGGCAAGGATCAGAACGATGTTTGGGGAGGATTCAGTGGATGGGTTTTGAGCCATCGCTGAGCCGAGGATGCTGACGAAGAGTCCAAGGCAAGCGAGTCGAAGGAGTCGGATCATGTTGTGTTCCTAATGCGCCTTATAAAGTTTGCTCTGTGAAGTTTGTTTTGGAGGGGAATGCGATAGTCGCACGGCGAGGTGTTGGAAGTGCCGTTGGATGAAGGCAAGTTGATTGCAGGTAATGGGTAGGGGCAGGAGGGTGCAATGATAGCAAATCACGGAGCAAAAGGGTGGTGTTAAGGGGTTGATAAACCACGATGTTTGTGTGTCGTGGGAGAAAATAGAAGTCAATCATGTTTTGGTTTCAATTCGTGGGGCTTTGCATCCGATGGAACTTGTACGACGGATTGTCGTTTGATTTTCTGGCGTAGTTCAAAGAGAAGCCAAAAACGAAATGCTGACTGAGACGACCTCACCGATCGAAGTACCTGCGGTAGCTGCTAGCCGACAGGATGGAGCAGCGACGGATGGGGATAGTGCATTGGGTGTGCAAGGGGTTGGGAGTCGAGTAACGGGTGGTACCAGAATCGTCTTGCGGCCCGGCAGTGGTAGTTCGTTACGATTTCTGTTGCGGCACTTGTCGATGCAGAGGATGGCGATTGAGGAGTGCGTAGCGATCGAGCAGTGCGTAGCGCAAGAGGGGCAGCCTCCGCCGTCAAACGGCGGGAGATAAATCGAATGCTGGGAGGCAGGCATGAACTGGCGACGCTGGTCCGTAGGGATACTGATTCTTGGAATGCTCGTCGGGCTATCGGCCTATGCGAATCGCAAGCGCCTCTTCGCTTCTTGGCTTGAGCGGTTCGAAAAAGTTCAATATGGGAGCAAGCGTGATTTGCTTGCAGTTTCATTTCAAGATTCACGCGTTGAATTCGGACCGGTATTGGTTCACTGCAAGAGTATCGAGGGCGGAAGTATCGATGTGCCTGTAGAGGTCGAGCATCTGAGTGCGACGGTCGATCCGCGGAGTCTTTTCAGTGAGGAATTGCGAGTCCATTCGTTACGTGCTCGCGGAGTGCGACTACCTTGGTTACCCCCTGAGCGGTTGCGATGGTCGTTGCCCGAATACCCTCAATTGCCGGCCACTGGCTCATGGCAAGCTTCCTCATCGTCGCGGGTCGACGGTCTGGTTCAAGCGAACAGCCAACGGCAAGCGAACGGTCAGCTGTCTGGATTGAGCATTGGTGATGAATCGCGGGGCGTAGCCGATGTGCGGGAGTGGATCGAGTCGAGGGTGAGCGATTCGGTTCAGTCATTAGATAGGGATAGCGACCCGTATCAATCTGCGATTCAAGAGATGGAAGATCGATTACGAGGGTTGGAAACCCGACAGCAAGAGTTGCGTCAGTCGATGCCGGCGGCTTTGTGTGATCGACAAATTCTTGCTCCGATTGCCCGGGAATATCATGCGATCAATCAGAAGTTAGCCGAGACGCGGATTGCATGGCGGGATGCCACGAAGGTTCGAGAAAAGAAGTGGACGCTCCTGGAGAGGCAGCTTTCCGAGCGACTCGATGAGCAGGTTGCACGGATGGTTCCGGATATTGAGCCAGAAGTGCGAGGCCAAGCCGTTAATTATTCGCAGCGGATTCAAGAAACGGTGATGCCATTTTGTGATGCGATTGCCGGTTGGATTAACGAGCGACCTTTTACGGGTGCTGCTTCGGATTCCAAGCGATGGATTTTGGAACGAGGGACATTTCAGGGGACGTTGATCTCGATCGTAGACGGAACATCGGAGATCCCATTTGAGTGCACATATTCATCCGGTGGATCAAGCAATGCGGTTGGAAGTGAACAAGCTGCTGAACAAGCGTCTGTATCTACATGGCGATTCGAGCTTCCAAACTCCCAAGGGATCTTAACGATCAAAGCCCGCTGGGAGGATGGAGAATTCGAGCGTTGGAAGATGGATTGCGATTGGAAGAGGTCTGCTGCTGCGGTGTTAACTACCCAGAGCATTGAAGGTGAGCAAGGTCGATCGATATCGATTCAAGTGGTACAAGACGAATCCGATCGGACGTTACGAGTCAGCGCTCCATGGAATAGTGCTATCGGAAGTGAACACCGATTTGTATCTACTTCGGAACCGTATGCTGTTCGAGGGGCTCTTGTGTTTCAGTCTCGGGTGGGAATCCAGAGACAATCGCCCCCAAGTGATCAATACTTAGGGAATAGATACCCAGGGAATAGATACCGTGGGGAGAGATACATTGCGAAAGAATCCGTAGTTGTTGAACCCAAGAGCTTGTTTGAAATCGAGCAGTCGGTTAGTACCAAGAAAGAACAATGGGTGCGAGGAGAAAGCACGCGGCTTCAAGCGATGTTAACCGAGAGCCTTGCAGTTCAAAGCAATCGCGAGAAGGTCAAATGGGAAGCAGGGGTGTTACAGAGCTTCGATAAGATGCGCAGCATCGAACAGCAATTGGCTCTCTGGGGTGGAAACTGGGATCAAGTCGTTGGATTGCCACAGTTTCGCGTTGGCAACAAGCTCTCTGGTCATCCGGATAGGTAGATTCAGTCCCTATAAATTCGGGTATGTGCAGCGGTCTTCAACCATACTCCAACCACGTCCTACGCAAGTGCCTAAAGGTGTGTTGGACTTACGCAACGAATTGCAAAATGGGCCTCCTAGCCCGTGCGTTAGGGAGTATGGTCTTACGCAAAGAAGCCAAGAAAGCCCTGACTCCTCCTGCGAAGCGCGTGGACTACGGAATCCCCCATGGGATAGGATTTGCTTAACTGCTTAGCTTCAAAGAGTGGACGGCGTGGGACGCTCATCCCATTATGGTAGCTGACGGAATCGATAGCACCAACGAAGTGTGGCAGGATTATCGAGTGAGCCTAGCGGCAGGATTTGAAGTTGCCGTAGTTCAGGGCTCCAAAGAAGCTTTCCGAGAGTGACTTCGAGTTGGATGTTTAATGGGGCTTTTTCAGGTTGAGTCCATGTACCGGTCCATGAATTCCCATCGATGTGGGCTTCGTGCCAATATAGGTTTGAAATGCCGTTTAGATTTGTATTGGGAGGAGCGTCTGTTAGACAATGATCTGCGCTGTTTGCGTCGAGGATTCGGTAGGTACTCCCAAGAAACAGGGCAGGGCGTGAGATACGGCAAGCGAAATCGAGTTCTAAGGAATGGTTATCGTCGAGACAACGGGCGGCGAGTGACCAGTGACCATGTCCTGACAATCCGACTCCGAGCGCGACGTGTTGTAGGTCAGGTCCAAGTGGTTCGAGGACGACTTGTTGCAGTGGCGGATCGCTTGGCCAAGCCAACTGCGCATCGGTGGTTATCGACTGTAGGAAGGTCGATCGCTTAAGGCTTGCAGATGATTTTTCATCGATAGCCATGACGTGGGTGAATCGGTCGCCGTTTTTGCAGAACGCAAGGGTCGTGCATACCGGAGAAGATGCTTGATTCTCGCGAGTTACATCGATGGGAGCAGAATGGATTTCGAGTAGCTTTGACATCGCCTAGTTGCCAGTAGTGGGGCGACGGCAGTTGAAATCCGACGCGAAGCGGGGTTCGGTGGATGCGGCGGCGTAGTTGATGTTTTCGTTGGTTTGGAGGGTAATGGGTGTGCGGGTAACGATCCCCATCATGAATCGATTGGCGACTTGAAGCATCTGTGAATCAAGGCTCTCTTCTTGGGCCGCTTGTTGTTTCGATTCGCGGTTCGAAAGTGCTGTTGAGTCTGCTTGGAATTGAATGAATTGATAGTTCAAGTGTGCGCGATGAGCCAGTCGCATCATATCGATAACTTGATCGATCCCGCAGGTATTCGAATCGGAGTTTTGCATCGCGAGGACGGGGAGATTTCGCGCCGACTTCCAATCGGCGAGAGCTCGCTTATGGTTTGGAAAGGGGCCGTTGCAAGCGACAACGCCGGCAAATGCGTTTGGGTTTCGCAAGCCGATCCATTGGGCCAGGGTAGCACCGCTACCGAATCCAGCGACGAAGACGTTTTCTGTATTGATCGACAAGGACTCACTGAGTTGTTCGATAGCTTGAAAGACACATTCTTCTGCGAGGATGTAATCCGTTAAGGTGTTACCCCATTGGAACAGGCGTGGTGATTTGCGAGATGGGCGGGTGGCTCGCAAGGACAGGCCGACGTAATTGCGCATGCTCAGGTTGGGCATGATTTCATCGAGTTCGCATTCGCTGCTGTGCTGGGAATGCAACCAGATGACCAACGGGTACTGATAACCCGCTTCGTAGTGTTCAGGGACGAAGATCCGATGTGGGAAGCTTAGGGAGGGTGGGGCTTTTAGGGGGTTTCGTGAACCTGAATCGGCTCCGTGCTCTCCCGAGAAATCCATCGCATCTGCGGCGTTTGAAAACCCGTGATCCAAGCGTTTTGGGTTGTTTTGGTTTTCTAGCAAGAAGCTTTTCAGGCGGCTCATTCCAGAGATTCCTTCGACGAGCGGACTTGGATCAAAAGGTTTTACGGTATGTTTTTCAGGCAGTTGCTTTTTCTCAGCCACTTGCGTTTTGTAGGGGGAAATCGAACCTTGCGTCAATGCCACCCTCGTAGGATCCAGGCAACTGGGCTAGCATTATTATTTTCTGTTTTGGAGAGTTATGCTGGCGTACTCTAGGTGGGTTAACCCAGAGTGTTCGCAACGAATCCACAGGATGTCTTCATAAGTTCATTTCAAACGATTACAAAGTACAAAGCAGCGACAGAGGTAGGCGAGGCAATGACGTTGAACGCAATGACGTTAAACCAGGTAAGTGGCGGGAAACCTTGGGCGATTTATCACGAGCATGAGCATTGGTTCAAACCGTTATTCGCGGAGCTTGATCGCCGCGGGATCCCCTGGGTGCGACTTGATCCTCGCGGTCATTGGTTTGATCCGAGTGAATCGAGTTCTCCGTATGGTTTGGTTTTCAATCGGATGAGTCCATCAGCATATTTGCGGGGTGGGGTTCAGGGGATGTTCTTTACGCTAGATTGGCTGGCGCATCTTCAACGGCTGGGAGTGCCGGTGATCAATGGACTCGATGCGTTTACGATGGAGACGAGCAAATCCAAGCAATTAACTTTGTTAGAGGAATTGGGGTTAGGGTATCCGCATTCAAGGGTTTTGAATCATGCATCCCAGGTTGCTGAAGCTTCCGGAGGATTGCGATTTCCGGTGGTCTTCAAGGCGAACATCGGGGGATCCGGGGCAGGTATTGTCCGATATGATTCACTTCAGGGGCTAGAGCGAGCAGCACAGCAAGGTTCACTGGATTTCGGTGTGGATCACACCGCGTTGGTGCAGGAGTACACACCTGCTCGAGGTAGCAAAATCACGCGGGTTGAGTTGCTAGGAGGCAAGTTTCTCTATGCGATCGATGTACATTTAACGGGGGATACATTCAATCTGTGTCCAGCGGATATTTGTCAACGTTCCGACGGTGTGGAGTTGCAGCGGGCGGCATGTCCTATCGATGCGCCGAAGTCTGGTTTGAAGGTTCAAGCCGCGAGTCCTACTTCGGAAGTGATCCGAGCTTGTGAAGCTATCATGCAGCGAGCGAAGATCGATGTTGGTGGGATTGAGTACATGGTCGACGATCGGGATGGACGAGTTGTTTACTACGATATCAACGCTTTGTCGAATTTCGTCGCTGATGCTACGAATGTAGTGGGACTCGATCCCTTTGCTCGACTTGTCGATTACATGGAAATGCGGGTGGCAACAGCCCCGTCGGCGAAAGCTTAAGGCAAGGAGATAGCGATGCGTTTTGGATATTGGCTACCGGTCTTTGGCGGTTGGTTGAGGAACGTCGAGGACGAGGGGATGCAAGCTGACTGGGGGTATGTCAAACGGCTTGCGCAGCGAAGCGAGCAGATTGGGTTTGATTTAAGCCTTATTGCCGAGCTGAATCTCAACGATATCAAAGGTCAATCAGCGCCGTCGCTCGATGCTTGGTCAACAGCCGCGGCTTTGATGGCCGTCACCGAGCGGATCGAGTGGATGGTGGCCGTTCGCCCGACGTTTCATGCTCCCGCGTTGTTGGCTAAGCAAGCTGCGAATATCGATCGAATAGGTGGGGCTGGTCGGTTGAGTTTGAACGTTGTGTCGAGTTGGTGGCAGGATGAAGCGGAAAAATATGGAGTTCAATTCGAGCAACATGATCGACGCTATGAGAGGACAGAAGAGTGGCTTGATGTGGTCGATGCGTTGTGGAGTCGCGATGGGGTCGATTATGAAGGAGCGTTTTACAAGATCAAACAAGGCGTATTGCAGCCGAAGCCATTGACGCAGCCCAGGCCGACGATTTATGCAGGCGGAGAGTCAGAGGCCGCAAAAGATTTGATTGCTCGAAAATGCGATGCTTATGTCATGCACGGGGATCCGCCTGAACGTATCGCACCGAAGATTCGAGACATGCAAATCCGCCGCGATGCACTCGGACTGCCTCCGATGCGATTTGGAGTTGCTGCTTATGTCATCACACGTCCGACGCTTGAGGAGGCCCAAGCCGAATTGCAAAGGATTACCGATGTGAAACACTCAGCGTTAGGTTACTCAAATTATCAGCAATGGCTGGCCGGCACGCAGTTAGAACGACGGGTTAGTCTGGAAGACTATTCGGTTAGTAATCGTGGATTACAAGCCGGATTAGTCGGTTCTCCTCAGCAAGTTCAGGATCGGATCGGGGAATTTGCAGAGGTTGGGGTGGATTTATTGCTACTGCAGTGCAGTCCGCAACTCGAAGAAATGGAACGATTCTCTGAATGTGTGATCAAGCACTTTGGAACTATGGGGGTTGGTGGGTAGAATAGAGCGTGGCTAAATCGAAGGGCGTAAGTTCTACTGCGTCCGAGCCGTTCCCTCCCTCGAATGTTTCCCACCATGTCCTCGATTCCCTGGTCGATCTCCGAAGATTCCCTGGATGTCAATTTTTCTGTCCCGCAGGTTATGCGGTTGCGGTTTACAAAGGACTGCTTTGGCGCGGACTGGGAGAACGTCCTTCCGATCTTCCAAAGCAATACCGGAGGCAGCAATACCGTAGATAGCAATTCCGGAGGCAGCATTTCCGGGGAGCGTGGGGGAGCAGGCAAAGCGAGGTTGCAATGGTGGATCGATTCATCGGTGCTTGCGGCCGACCCGAGTCTGGAAAATCAGATTCATCAACGAATCGCTGAGAGTTCCGATTCCCTAGAATTAGTCTCGGATATCCATCGCGTCGAAGGTGGGGAGCAAGTCAAGAATGATGAGCAGGCAGTAAACCGGATTTTCTCCACAATCGAGCGAGATGGCTTGGATCGGCGATCGTATGTCGTTGTGGTCGGTGGTGGAGCGGTGCTCGACGCGGTCGGCTACGCGGCGGGAATTGCGCACCGAGGTATTCGATTGGTTCGTTTTCCAACCACGACTTTGGCCCAAGCGGACTCGGGGGTTGGGGTCAAGAACGCGATTAATGCGTTCGGAAAGAAGAATTGGAAAGGAACGTTTGCAGTCCCCTGGGGGGTCGTCAACGACCAACGTCTGCTTGCCAAACTACCCGATCGCGATTTCCGAGCGGGATTCTCCGAGTCGGTCAAAGTTTCGTTGCTCAAAAGTCCCTCGGCATTCCGGTTTCTTTGCCAGCATGCCAAAGACATCGCAGCGAGAGATTGGACTGCGGTCATGCCGGCGATTCGCTCGAGCGTCCTGATGCACTTGCACCATATCACCCATGGCGGAGATCCCTTTGAGATGCAGGAAGCTCGCCCCTTGGACTACGGGCATTGGTCTGCCCACAAACTCGAACAAAATACCAAGTACCGTCTTCGGCATGGAGAAGCGGTATCTATCGGCGTGGCACTCGATACACTCTATTCGCATCTGATGTTTGGACTCGACCGCAGCGATGCGATTGGGGCTGTCAACGCCTTGGTTGATTTGCAACTACCGATCTATGATGCCGCGCTCGAATCGCGGTCGGTTTTCGATGGGCTCGAAGAATTTCGACAGCATCTCGGCGGAAGATTGACCCTGACGATGCTCAAGAGTGTAGGTCAAAGCGTTTCGGTACATGAAGTGGACCGAAGTAAGATGGAACAAGCGATTGCTTGGCTCAAGGAATTGGATTCTATGCGAGTTGAAAGAGAAGCTTTGTCGGGAGTACCCGTCGGACAGCATCAGGGAAAGAGGGACGAGTGAGCATTTACGGACTCGTTCGATTCGAGCTTCAAGGAAGCTTGGTTTCGTTCTACGCAGGTGTAGAGGAGCTGCAACGCGGGGATTGGATTGTCTGCCGTACGGAAACCGGACTGCGCATCGGTCGCTTTGTCGCTTGGTGTTCGCAAGCGGACGTGGAAGCAGATTTAAGCGGAACGCAAGTGATTTGTGTAAGAAAAGCTACACAGGAGGATCGCTGGCTGTGGAAACAATTGCTTGATCTCAACCAACAGTGTTTGCCGGTATGCCAAGAGTATCTCGATGCGAACGGGGCAAAAGATACTTTGTTGGAGATTGAATCCAGTTTAGATGGCTACGATGTGGTCTTTCATTACTTGGGTGAACCGAGCGCGAAGGCTTGTGAGTTAGAAGCTTCGCTCAGCGCGCTGTACCAATCGACAGTCAGTAATTCGCAGATTGCAAAGCGACTTCGAGAGGGATGTGGTCCCACCTGTGGTCAAGTGGATCAATCCGAAGATGGATCGGGGGAACGAGTTGGTCGCGGTTGTGGTTCGGCAGGTGTGGGTGGCTGCCGATCGTGTGCGGCATCGCGAAGTTGTGCGGTGGGCCGGGGAGTGAGGAATTAGGAATGGGGAATGGATCGTAGTCCGTTGCGAGAGGATAGTGGGCGCTGAAGGTGATATTCCACCGTTTAGCAGCAGTATCTACGGGAGTGCAGCGACTACGGAAATGCTGTAGCTACGGGAGTGCAGCGACTATGAAAAATTAGTCGCTATGGGCGTGCAGTGGCTATGGGCGTGCAGTGGCTATGGGCGTGCAGTGGCTATGGGCGTGCAGTCGCTATGGGCGTGCAGTGGCTATGGGCGTGCATTGGCTATGGGCATGTTGTTAGTCACGTTTCTTTTTTCGCAGAAGGCGATCGCGTTCCTTCTGAAGTTTCTCACGTTCTTTCGGGGAGAGTCGTTTGCCGGTATTGCCTTT
>CAIJIZ010000265.1 GCA_903820735.1 uncultured Pirellula sp. | reverse complement strand
GTTTCTGCGGCGGAACCGTTTGGTAATACAGAGCCACCTGATGACGCTAGATCGAATGTGACGCCGGAAGGCATATCGAAACAACCCAAGGCGATTCCGCAGACTCGCTCAGAGACCAAAAAGCTCCTTGGGGCACTCAAAGAACGCCGTCCGCGGTTGGAAATACCCGATAGCGTACCGGGGGGGAGTGCGACGACCTCGAATGTGATTAACGGTAGGGCTCGTCGATATTATCTTCCTGAGAGTTGGCTTAAGGGTGAGCGTTTAGGTAGCGAGACGCAATCGAAGGTTTCCTACGAGTTGAAGACGCAGTGTTTCTGGATCGTATCGCGTGGAAACAATTGTCATTATTGCTTAGGGCATCAAGAGCACAAATTGAAGCTTGCTGGTTTTTCAGATGATCAGCTCGGTGCTTTAGATCGCGACTGGGAAAGTTTACAGCCACGCGAGCGACTTGCTGTCGAGCTTGCACGCAAGATGACCTTGTTGCCTTTCGCGATGAGTGACCAGGATACCGCCAAGCTTAAGAATCACTTTAGCGATGAAGAGATTATCGATTTGGTATACAGCATCGCTCGTTTCAATTCCATGAATCGTTGGACTGACTCGATGGGCTTACCTCAGGATGAGCAGATGCGTGGGGAGGATGTGGAGTTCGATTCACCAACGGATAGCAAATGGGATACAGGTAGCTCTCTGGTTACGGCGAGTGAATCGATCGTGCGACCGAAGGCTTGGAACTGGGATGAGTCTATTGCGCAGTTGCAAGCGTCACGCACACGATCCCCTCGCGTTGAACTTTTGGGTCGCGACCAAGCGTCTGAATTGATGCAGATGGCGTTAGTGGAAGTCGAGCCATGGCATCGTGTGCTGGCTTCATTGCCTGGAGCGGGGCCTGAATTGGTGAAGGCTTGGACAGACATGCTCGACGATCCTGAGCTTGCTTCAGAGATCAAGCTTTCACTCTGGTGGACAACCGCCCGTTATAATCGGGCATCTGCATCGCTCGCTATGGCCTACAAGCTTGCGACCAAGCGTGGGATCTCTGAAAAACTGATGATGGACTGGACCAAGGAGTCTTTCGAGCCAGTTTCCGACAAAGCGGAGGGTAATCAGGTTGCGATTGCCTTTGCAAAAAAGCTGACTTGTCATCCGCAGCAGATCACCGACGAGGACATTGGGTTGCTTCGCAAACACTTCTCGGATCGGCAGACGGCCCAGTTGATTTACACGGTTGCTGTTTGCAATGCGGTGGATCGCTGGACAGAGACGCTTGGGGTCCCCGGTCCTTGAGTTGATGATTGGATTGAAGCGTGGAGCATCGAGCGAACCGGCTGGGTATTGTTGGTCAGGCTACTTTTAGGTCGCTTGGTCTATTTGCAGACCGAGCGAATCGACATGCCGCCTGTGAGGTTGTAAACTTCTCTAAAGCCGAGGGCTTTCAAACGACAAGCACCCACGTGAGCACGTTTGCCGCTGTGGCAAACGACGACGGTCGTTTTCGATGGATCGAGTTTCGAAGTCTGTAGCGGTAGCTCATCGATTCCGATTGGGATTGTGTTTTCAAGTGGGAGTTCTTGGCGCTCTTTAGGAGTTCTTACATCGACGACTTGCAAACCAGTGAGGTCCGCATCTGGGGGTAGGAGTCGTGGCTGGAATTTCAAGTCATTGATTGCGGTGAATGCTGCCATGTGAATCGGATCTTTGGCCGATCCGTAGGGAGGAGCGTAAGCGAGATCTAGTTTGCCAATATCGTATACGGTTCCACCGAAGTGCATGGTGGTAGCGATGATATCGATACGCTTGTCAACTCCATCTCCTCCGATGGCTTGAGCGCCGAGAAGTTTCCCATCGTGTTCACTGTAGAGAATTTTTAGCTGCATGTTGGTAGCACCTGGGAAGTAGGATGCATGATGTGCGGCTTGGATGATCGTTGTGCGGAAAGGAATATTCAGTTGGTCTAGGGTACGTTCGTTTAATCCCGTCATTGCGACCGTCATGTCGAATACTCGCACGATGGAAGTACCCAATACGTTTCCCATGGGTGTGGCATTTCCGGTGGCGGCGTGTTCACCGGCGATCCGCCCGGCGCGATTGGCTGGTCCTGCAAGAGGATTGAGTCCTTTCGTTTGGGAGATTTCGTTGGTGTATTCGATCAGGTCGCCTGCGGCGTAGATATCTGGATCGTTGGTTTGCAAAAACTCGTTTACCGCGACTCCGCGGGCCGCTCCGAGTTCGATCCCGGCATCGACTGCCAGAGCGGTTCTTGGTCGGACACCGATACCGAGGATGAATAGGTCTGCATCGATTTCGGAGCCATCGGAAAGGATCGCTCCGGTGGCTCGCTGGTCCTCAAGTTTGAAGTGATCGATGGATACACTTGTTCGGACAGAGATTCCGCGATCAGTGAGAATTTTGCCTGCGATGGTGCCGAAGATGCGATCGAGTCGGTTAAGTACGGTCTCCGAGAGTTGGACAAGTTCGACAGCGATACCCAAGTGATGGAGTTGTTCGACGACCTCGACCCCGACAAATCCAGCCCCAACGACAACGACTTTTTTGACTGTTTGTTTTTTGAGTTTTTCGAGGATGCCATCCATGTCCGCTAGGGTCCAAAGTTGGAAAACGTTGTGTGGCAAAGGCTTGGCGAAGGGGGGTAGAAAGGGTTCGGCCCCCATGGCGAGGATTAGTTTGTCATAGGGGATGGATTTCGTGGGGGCGGAGGAGGCTGATTGATCACGCACGGTGAGTTGTTTTGTAGTGCGATCGATGTGGGTGACTTCGTGTAGTGTTTGGACTTGGATTTGGAATCTATTCCAGAAGAGTTCAGGGGTTGCGACGATAAGTTTCTTTCGGTCTGCGATTTCACCCCCGAGGTGGTAAGGTAGCCCGCAGTTTGCGAACGAAACGGCGGGGCCTTTTTCCAAGATGAGTATTTCAGCCTCTGGGTCGAGCCTGCGGGCACGTGTAGCTGCCGATGCGCCTGCGGCAACACCGCCGATAATCACAATACGTTTTGGTTGGATGGCTGAATCGGTTGACTGCATGATGTGAGTGGCTTGCGGGGGATAATTAGAGGGCAACGGTGCATTGGTATAAAAAAAGAGTGCGTCTGAGGAAGACTCAAACGCACTCTTATGATTTTCGTCGATTAGAATTCTGCCCGTCCAGATCGAAATCCGAGGTGTCGAAGCGAATTGCTTAGTCACACCGTCGCACTTGAAGCGGTGCTTATAGGTCGGATTAAGGCTTGAACTTATCTGGTTTCAGAGCGACGGTTCCGAGGTCATTTGCACCTGGCTTGAGAGTGAACTTGACGTTCCCCTTCTTCCAGCTATCTGGCTTACCGTTGACGGTGACTTCGTCAAACTTGTTTTGAGCTTCGTGCCAAAGTTTGAAAGTCAATTCGACACCTGCTGGAAGCTTGTCGATTTTGATTTCACCCTTTTCGTTGCTAACAGCTACGTAGGGGTGGTCTGTTACGACGTGATAAGCGGTCATCCAAGGATGGATATTGCATTCGACTTTCGAAGGTCCACTTTCGGACTTCTTGATCTGCAAGGTCTTGCTCCCGCCGGTGGGAACAACTTGGTTCCATTCGTCGTTGTTGAAGAAGACGAATTTTGCGTTATGGCTGGTGCTATCGGAGTTTTTCACTTCGACAGTTTGTCCAGCGCGGATTGGGAGGATGTGGGGAATGAATCGGCAGTTGACGTTATCGAGGACAGGCTTGGTCTCTGGAACGTCCCGCATTGATGGGTGAATTTGATCTTTAGCGAGTTTGGTTTGTTTCGCATCGATCATGAAGACCATGTTTGCGATTCCTTTGGAGGCGGAATCGACGACAAGTCGTTCGGCAGGGATTTGCTGCTTGGCGCAAAACGCATCAGCGCCGGCGTTGACGGCAGCGCCTGCGGGGGCAGCACCATCCAAAACAAACTTGATCGTTACATCAGCCCAATCTTGAGCTTGGGCAACCATACCACTACAAACAAGAGCCGCGGGGGCGAGCAACATCGACCATTTCATATAGGACACCGATTCTACACTTTCGAGAGAGTGTTCTGAGGAGCAAGCGGGACCAGGAACGTGGGGCAACAAGAAAGTCGTTGCGGGTGG
>CAIJIZ010000264.1 GCA_903820735.1 uncultured Pirellula sp. | reverse complement strand
CCGCCGGTGGGAACAACTTGGTTCCATTCGTCGTTGTTGAAGAAGACGAATTTTGCGTTATGGCTGGTGCTATCGGAGTTTTTCACTTCGACAGTTTGTCCAGCGCGGATTGGGAGGATATGGGGAATGAATCGGCAGTTGACATTGTCGAGGACAGGCTTGGTCTCTGGAACGTCCCGCATTGATGGGTGAATTTGATCTTTAGCAAGTTTGGTTTGTTTCGCATCGATCATGAAGACCATGTTTGCGATTCCTTTGGAGGCGGAATCGACGACAAGTCGTTCAGCAGGGATTTGCTGCTTGGCGCAAAACGCATCAGCGCCGGCGTTGACGGCAGCGCCTGCGGGGGCGGCCCCATCCAAAACAAACTTGATCGTTACATCAGCCCAATCTTGAGCTTGGGCAACCATACCACTACAAACAAGAGCCGCGGGGGCGATCAACATCGACCATTTCATATAGGACACCGATTCTACACTTTCGAGAGAGTGTTCTGAGGAGCAAGCGGGACCAGGAACGTGGGGCAACAAGAAAGTCGTTGCGGGTGGGGTTCCGGGTGGGAAAACTTCAGTTCTCCCCATGCAAATCGTATACGGAACGATTTTTTTTTCAATCGCGTTGGCAATTCATCCCTTACAAAGGCGTTTGGCCGGTTGACGCAAGTTCTCGGTATCACTACACTTTTGGAACTCGACGGAGGTAGTAGCTCAGCTGGTTAGAGCGTCGGATTGTGGCTCCGAAGGTCGGGGGTTCAAATCCCCTCTATCTCCCTTCTATTGATGAATGTTTGGCTAACTGTCCCTTGACAGCCCCCTTGGTGGGGTGGCAACGCGGTTTGCATCCTGTTGGACTGGATTCGACTTGCAAATCTTCTGACTCTCGAAGCAGGACGAACAAGGCGGTCTTTGTTTGTTGACCTTTGTGCGATCGCGACTCCTAGGGGGTGCAAGGAGTGCTACTTTTTAGAGCCCGTGCTGTTTCGCGAGCCTGTGCTGTTTCTGGAACTCGAGCTAGAAGACCTTGAGTTACCTGAGGAGGATCTATTTTGAGTCGACTTGGTCGACTCTTTGTCGACACGCATCGAACCACTACTGCGGCCACTTGCGTCTCGAAACTGGTAGCGGTTGCCTTGCTGCTGACTGGAGCCAACCGTGCGACCACTTGAATCTCGGAACGTCGAGGAGGCATTTGATGTGCGGGTCGAGCCTAGGGACGTACCAGAAGCCCCCCGCAGAGTGCTTGAATTTGCATTTCCGTTCATGCGAGACGAGCCGATAGTCCGGCCGCTTGCATCTCGAAACGTTAGGTTATCGCCTTGCATGACTGCTGATCCGCTGACTCTACCACTCGCATCGCGGAAGGTGATTCGATCGCCGGATCGGGTAGCAGAACCGCTGGTTCGTCCACTTGCATCTCGAAAGTCCGCTCGATTCGAACCACTTCGTGCGGCGGTTTCCCATTTCGACAGTGGAATGTTTCCTTGTTTGTTCGATTGAGCACAAAGGGTTGGGACGGTGAGCCAGAGTGCAATCGCCCCGATGCATGTTCGCATTATCGAGCGAAACATCGAGTTGCACGGCATCGCTGCAGACGGGTTATGAAATTTTGTGGGCATAGTGGGCATAGTGGTCGGGCTTGTTGGTGTTGTATGGGGGAAGTGAAACGCAATGAGGCGTTCTTACCATTGCATTGTAGAAAAGTTCGTTAAATAAAAAAAGCGTGGTATTGCCCACGCTCTTTTGATCGGCCAACAGAACTTCATCACATCAGGTGCACTCCATGTGTGCGGGAGCAAATAGTTAGCTTGCACCCTTCCCTTTTGTCGAATTGGAGTTCGATTGGGACTTTCTCCAGTATTGCTCAGCGCTTCGAATTTCTCGAAGGTGCAACCAATGGCCGTGAGTCTTTGAGGTACTCGAAACCATCGTTTCTGGTGCAATCTCGCCCTTCTGAATTTTCTTGACGAAATCAGATTCAGCGATTGGACCAACCGTTTTCGAGCCACCAAAGAAACTCTTCTTCATGAAATACCAGTCAGCAGACATCAGGTCTCTCCTCCTAGCAAATGATCCAAACAGCAAACAATTCAAACGAAACGATTGCGG
This sequence comes from uncultured Pirellula sp., assembly GCA_903820735.1. Lineage (GTDB taxonomy): Bacteria > Planctomycetota > Planctomycetia > Pirellulales > Pirellulaceae > JBKCUI01. Next base: position 8,175 of record CAIJIZ010000264.1, on the reverse strand, counting down.
AAGGTTCGGAGAGTAAACCGGTGCTTGCTCACAAGTAATTCAACCGCGCATTATAGAAAAAGTTTCGGCAGGGGATCCACAAGAAAATCAAAAAATTTGATCCTGCGAGGGGGAATCTAAGGGTTCTCGAGGGGGGGATTGGAATCGGCGAACTGGGCGAGTTGACCGACATCTCGGGTGACGGTGATTGTCAGGACATCGAGATCGAGGCAATTTGCAGATGTTCCAAAGGGATCTTCGATTTCCACGCTGGTCTCTTCGATTCCGAACATTCCGAGGGAAAGGACAGCCATGAGGATGGGGGACCACCAGCCGAAACGCTCGCAGATGACCAGAGGAAGGGTCGCTAGGTAGACGAGTATCATCAATTTGATGAGGGAGACGTAAGCGAATGGAAGTGGGGTTTTTTGAATTTTCTCGCAGCCACCTTGGGCATTTACCAGTTCAGCGATTTGTGTTTCGAGATGCCGAGTGATTTCCAAGGGGATTTCACCTTGCTGAGTTTGGCGATGAACCCATGCGGAGATTGCGGCAGCGATAGCGGTTGGTTGATTTCCGAATCTCTCTGCCGTCTTAACGACGGATTCGGGGAGAAACGGAGCGGCTTCGGCTAGGTCTCTTAGCCCCCTTAGGGAGAGCTTCAAGCTGATAGCGAATCCGGCGACGAGGTCGGCAAGTGTTTGGCCATCTTTGGTGTACAGAGAGCCGACGCGACTGAGATTTCGGCTGGAGTTGATGATGGTTCCCCAGTGGGATCGCCCTTCCCAGTAACGGGCGTTCGAGGCGTTCATGCGGAAAACGAGAAGGAAGCCAATGAGTGAACCGAGGACGACATGTCCGAAGGAATCGAGTTCTTGATCAAGTACTGGGCGATTGTTATTCGCCCCGATTTTTCCGAAGAAGTAAATCGCTTCGATGAGGATGGAATAAGCGACAGCCAAGAGGATACGGCCGTAACACATTGGTAGGGCGGTGCCAGCCCAAGAGAACGCGGTCTGCAGCCAATTTCTAGTGATGCGATGGTCAGGCCTTTTCATGATGCGCTCGCTCCATCTTGTTGCTCTTCTTTTGGATCCCCGACAAATCGGTAGCCCGCATCTCGAATGGTCAGGAAGTGTTTTGGATGTGCCGGATCGGCCTCAAAGGTTTTCCTTAGTCTGAGCATGAATTGATCGACGCTTCTGGTTTGCATTTCACCGGAAAGGTCCCAGACTTCGGCGAGGAGTTCTTGCCGGCTGATCACACGTCCTTCGTTTTCAACGAAGTACCTAAGGAGTTGCAACTCTTTATGGGTGAGTTTGACCTCGTTTTCCCCGACTAGGACTTCGTAGGTTTCGAAGTTGATATGCGCGCGACCGAAGTGAACTTCGTTTATCTTGTTGGAGAACGGTTTGCTTGGTTGTTCCGATTCTTGGCGAGGATGCAATCGCAAAAGGTTTCGGATACGAGCGAGTAGTTCATCAAGATCGAATGGTTTGGTGAGGTATTGATTCGCACCGACATCAAAGCCGCGGGATCGGTCTTCCGAGAGGCTTCGTGCCGAGAGAATCAAGACTGGGACATTGAGGTTGAGTTCGCGCAATCGGTTGCAAACGGCATAACCACTCATGCCAGGAAGCATCAGGTCAAGGATGATCAAATCGAAGGAATGCGGGTCGGATTCGAGCAACTTGCTTGCAACCGCTCCGTTATCGACAAGCGATACTCGATAGCCTTCGGCTTCAAGGTTGTACTTGAGACCTTGGGCAAGGTGCGTTTCGTCTTCAACGACAAGAATGCGTGGTTTCATGCGGTTGGATTTCGGATTTCAAGACGTGCCGTGGTGGGATTCTTTCGCGTTCGCTTGGTGCCATCTTCGATATTCGGGTGGAACATCGGGTTGTTGCCAAGCGTTCATACCACCGTCGATATACACGGTTTGGCCGTGCATGTGCGAGGCGAGGTCCGAGACGAGGAAAGCAGCAATCGGGCCGCATACGCTCGCTTCAGGGACTTGGCCGTTAGGAGTATGGAGTCGCATCCAATCCAAAGCCGTCGGATCATTCGAGAGGACTTGATTGGTAAGTGGCGTGCGGACCAAGCCAGGTGCGATGGCATTGACTCGAATATCGTACGGGGCCAGCGCAACGCAAAGGGAGCGTACCATGGCGCTGAGCGCCCCTTTGGATGTGTCGTATGCGGTATGGTCTGCTTCGGCTAAAAGTCCATTGATCGAACCGGTGAATAAAACTCTTCCATTTCGTTGATTCTCAATCCAGTTGTTTGCGAACCACTGGGTCAAGAAGTATCCGACTTTCACGTTTATGTGCATCGTCCGGTCGAAGTTTGCTTCGTCACCTTTGAGAAAAGGTGGATCGATGTAAATCCCTGCGTTCGAGACGAAAATGGATGTGTCGGGATGGGATTCGATCAAGGGCTTGAAGAGTTGCGACTGAATTTCTGAGATACTGGCCGACAGGTCGAAGCAGATGATGGTTGATTCGGGGCTCAACTGACGGCATCGCTTGAGGGTCGCTTCGCTTTCGGCATCCTCGCGCAAGCCATGGAGGATGACGGTTGCGCCTGCTTGTGCAAGGGCGATAGCGATTGCCGCCCCGACCCCTTGGGTGCTTCCTGTGATGAAAGCTTTTTTACCTTGAAGGTCGATTTTCATCGAGCGATCCTAGGACGTGACGGAATCGGAATTCAGGGGGTCGTGGTGAGCACCGTTGGTCCCTGATGGAGTACTGCCGGAATTGTTCGCAGTTCTTGATTCCGCAAGTGAGTTTTCCGAAGTTGCGGAATCGGTGGAAGACTTGGGCTTTCTTCCGGATCTGCGTTCAATGGCGGCTTCGACAAATCGGCTAAAGAGGGGATGGGCCTTGGTCGGTTTGCTCTTGAACTCAGGGTGGAACTGCACCGCGAGGAAGAACGGGTGGGATGGGAGTTCAATGATTTCGACGAGCCCTCCGTCGGGACTCAGCCCAGAGAATCGCATTCCGTGTGCTTCGTATTGGCTTCGGTACACATTATTGAATTCATAGCGATGGCGGTGTCGTTCGGAAATCAGTTCGGTAGTTTGGTAGGCTTTTTGAGCGGTGGTGTCAGCTACCAAACGGCAGGGCTGAGCACCGAGTCGCATGGTGCCACCGAGTTGAGTGACATTGCGTTGTTCGTCGAGCAAGCAGATCACGGGGTGTGGGGTGTCTTTATCAAATTCGGTTGAATGGGCTTTCTGGAGTCCGACAACGTTTCTACCAAACTCGATCGCTGCACACTGCATTCCGAGGCAGATTCCAAAGAAGGGGATGTTTCTCTCGCGAGCATATCGGATGGCTTGGACTTTCCCTTCGACTCCGCGTTCGCCGAAGCCGCCAGGGATGAGAATGCCGTCGTACCCGGAGAGTAGCCTTTCAGGACCTTCCTCTTCGATATCTCCACTTTGGATGCGAGCGATTCGAATGTTGGCTTGGTGCGTGATCCCAGCATGATCGATCGATTCGTAAATCGATTTGTAAGCATCTTTGTGTTCGGCGTACTTGCCAACGACGGCGATACTGACTTCGTGCTTTGGGTTCCTCAAGGAGTACATCAGTTGATCCCAAGCGTCGAGTCGCAGCGGTTGTGCACTTAACCCGAATCGTTTGATGATGAACTCGTCTAAGCGGTGATCTTTCAAAGAAAGCGGAACTTCGTAAATCGAGAAGTCTTTATCTTTTTCTTCGATGACGGCTTGAATGTCGACATTGCAGAACAAAGCGATTTTCTCACGCTCTTCTCGCGAGATGCTCTGTTCGCACCGGCAGATCAGCATGTCTGGTTGGATACCGATTTGGCGAAGTTGACCGACGGAGTGCTGCGTTGGTTTCGTCTTGATTTCCGCGGCAGCCTTCAGGTAGGGAACGAGGGTCAAGTGAATGAATAAGCAGTTCTCTCGCCCGACATCTTGAGGGAATTGCCGGATGGCTTCGAGAAACGGAAGGCTTTCGATATCTCCAACGGTACCGCCGATTTCCGTGATGACGATATCAGTGTTCGCGTCAGCGAGTCGAAGCACCGATTCTTTGATTTCGTTCGTCACGTGCGGGATGACTTGAACGGTTTTTCCAAGGAACTGACCACGTCGTTCCTTCTCGATCACGCGAAGGTAGATCTGTCCGGTCGTGTAATTTGAGTCGCGGGTCAACTGGCCGCTAGTAAATCGCTCGTAATGCCCTAGATCCAAATCGGTCTCGCTGCCGTCGTCCAAGACGTACACTTCACCGTGTTGATAGGGACTCATTGTTCCCGGGTCGACATTGATGTAAGGGTCAAGCTTTTGCATTCGAACCCGTAGTCCACGGGCTTCGAGAAGCATCCCTATCGACGCGCTGGTGAGGCCTTTGCCGATCGAACTGACCACCCCACCGGTGACGAAAATGTGTTTGGTCATGACTTCCTTTCAACAACCTTCGCGTAAGAGACAGCCCCGGAAAACGGTATCGTAACGGTTTTATCGAAGGTCGACAAATGCTTGAGAAGCAAATGCTTGACCCTGATTCTCGCACAAAGCATCAGTGGAAAAGGGCTAGCTCAAGGAAAATAGCGGGAAATCGCTCGGAAGAGATTTTTATTGGGTCGCGTGTCGAGAGCTTGCAAGATGAAGGTTTTCCCATAAGCTTACACAATGGTAGGTGGTATGCGGGGGAGTAAACAACCTGTGAGCACCTTGCCTGATTTCCTAGAATTCCAAGAGCAACTCGGGCGATTCGTAAGCTTCCTGGCAGGCCAGGGTTAGAGTTAAGAGTGTTTTTGAAAGGTGACTTGAATTATGCAGTTTCGTTCGCAGTCGGAATCTGAGTCGCGATCGGTCTTTGGCTGGGATCGCAATCAGGTCATGGTAATATGTGCGATTCTTGCACTTTTAACGCTCGCTTTGAGATTCGCTCCATTGCCGGAGAATTTCTCGGCATTCGGTGCGTTTGCGATGTTTTGCGGAATATTTGCAACGCGATCCGCTCGATGGTGGATGCCTCTAGTTGTTCTGTTCGTTGCGGATTGCATCGGCCATTTCGGGGGAATTGCAGGGATGGGATTTTACAACCCCGTCGCGATGCTTCTGAATTATGCCGGTTTTGCATCGATGAGTTTGGTGGGAATGGCGTTCAGCAAGTTCTTTGTGAACTCTAGTGGGCGAGCACTCGTGGGTCTCCCAGCAGCCACCATTGTTGGCTCAGCATGTTTCTTTTTGATCAGCAACTTTGGCGCATGGCTTGATCCTCGTATGCAGTATCCTCAGTCCCTCTCCGGGCTGCTCGATTGCTACTTCGCAGGTCTCCCATTTTGGCGTTCAACGCTACAAAGCGACTTGGTATTCACCCTTGGCTTTACCGCACTAGCGATGGTTTTAGTTCCAGTACTGGGCAAGGGATTGCTCGCACGAAAACCAGCGTAGCGAAATTGATGCACGAGCGGGGTAGTCCCTCTGCGACGAGTTGTAAGTACACGAAAAAGCCACCGGTTGCTTGAAGCAGTCGGTGGCTTTTCTATTTGTCCAGTTGGAAAGCAAATCGCTCAGTTCACGAATGTCGTTCGCGGGCGATTCTTACTCGGTAACTTCTACCGATTCGATAATGATTGGATCGACCGGTACGTCCGAGTGGCCGGATCGGCGTGTAGTGGAAACTTTCTCAATTGCGTCGACAACGTTGGATCCGTCGGTAACTTTCCCAAAAACGCAGTATCCAACTCCATCTTGAGATTTGGCTTTATCGAGAAAGTCATTGTCGGACGCGTTGATAAAGAACTGGCTCGTGGCGCTATCGGGAACGGCGGTTCTTGCCATCGCGATCGTATATTTGTTGTTTTTCAGGCCGTTGCTCGATTCGTTTTTAATCGGAGCCTTCGTTTTCTTCTGCACCATGTCGGAGGAGAAGCCACCACCTTGAATCATGAACCCAGGGATCACGCGGTGGAAGATGGTTCCGTCGTAATGGCCCGATTTGGCGTAATCGATGAAGTTCGCTACGGAGATCGGAGCTGCGTTTACGTCGAGTTCTATGGTGATGTCACCTTGGGATGTTTTTAGTACTACAGGCATTTGCCGATCACTTTCTTGGAAGGAGAAACGACCCGATGCAGATGGGGTCAAGGAAAAGAGCTTATTGAATTGTAACAGAAAATGCAATTTTCTGTATCACTCAGTGATGATCAGTCTTGAGTGTGAAGCCCGCATTCCTTTTTTTCCGTCCCGCTCCATCGTCCCGCGCGTTCGTCTTCGCCAAAGCTCACCGGTCGAGTACAAGGCCAGCATCCAATGCTGGTGTAGCCTTGGTCGTGAAGCGGGTTGTAGGGGATTTTTTGCGAAGAAATCCGATCCCAGACTTTCTTTTTCGTCCAATTTGCCAAGGGAGATACTTTGACCAAGTGGAATTTATTATCCCAGCCCACGATTGGAGCTTGGGCGCGGTCGGGACTTTGATCGCGTCGGATAGCGCTTGCCCAGGCATACTTTCCTAGGGCTGCACGGCGTAAGACTGCGATTTTGCGTTCCCCACAGCATCGATTTGGGTCGGACTTATAGACGGGACCACCATTCGCCGCTTCGTAAGCTTCGACGGTTAATTCTGGCTTCATCAGTTCAACTTCGATCCCATAGAGTTCGGCAACACGATCTCTTAGCGTAAGTGTTTCGGGGAATTGGTATCCGGTGTCGAGATTAAAAACGTGCGCCTTAGGAGCAACTCTAGATAGCATCTCAAGGATCACCATCCCTTCGGGGCCAAAGGCGGTAGCCATGGTGAATCGGGATTCAAAGCGTTGATAAGCCCAACTGAGGATGTCTTCCGGTTCGGCGTTTTCGAAGCCGATGCTGATGGATTTAAGTTCCGCAAGGAAATCCGGGGTTGGCAGTAAGGGCGGATCAGCACCTTGGGAACCGATCGGGATCTGGATATCCATTTGCTAGATCACTCGCCTTGCTAGATCACTCGCCATGTGCGAACCGAATTTGTAAAGCTTAAATACGTCTCGCTCTTGCAGGAAAGACAAGGTAGAACATTGGAAAAATCATAGTCTTTCCCTCTTCTCGGTCAAGAACGCTTCGACGGGCTGTTGACGATGCCAATATACGAGTTTTATTGTTCGCCTTGCCATACGATTTTTAGTTTTCTTTCGCGCAGGATGCAGGTTCCTCTCGAAGTGACTTGTCCGAAGTGTGGGAAAAGCAAGCTCGAAAAGAAGGTGTCACGTTTTGCGATTTCTAAAGGGCTCATCGAAAAAGGGCTTGTTGGTGATTCAGGCGACCCGTTCTCGAACGTCGATGAAGCGAAATTAGAACAGTTGATGAGCGAATTTGCGCCCGGGATGCAGGATTCTGGGGAGGATGATCCTCGGCAGATGGCACAGTTGATGAAACGGATGTTTGAGATTTCCGGCAGCGAACCGACCGGTGCGATGCTCGAGGCGATCAAGCGCATGGAAGCTGGAGAGGATCCCGATGCGATCGATGAACAGATCGGAAGCGATATCGATGCACAGGACGATCCGTTCGCTGCAAGCGAACCTGGTGGTAGCGGCCGTGGGGGTAAGAAATGGCGACGTTTGCTTGAGGCACCCAACGTCGACCCTGAACTCTATGAGTTGAAATAAAAAACCCGCGCCCCTGCGAAACGCAAAGGCACGGGCTGTTACCATCAATTTAGCTTGTGGTGGTGAAATGGATTCATTTCATTCACAAGCTGGGGTTGGAGCTGCTTGTCAAACGCAGCCCGCCGGCATGCTTAAGACGCCCCACCCCTTTGGCTAGTAGAACAAGAATTCACTAATCACCTCCTTTCGAAACGAGCCAGGCAGTCTTTGTTTCCAGGTTGCCTAGAATCGGAAACCGACCGCACGGATACGCAAGCTACGATGCGTTTCGTAGCACCGGACGCATTGTATGCCTTGCGAATCTGGAAAATCAACTAGGGATTTTGAAAAAGCGTCGGAAGAGTTTCGAAATAGTGCTGCAAGCCGTTGCATGGGGGCCTGAGGCTCGTGCAAGAAAACGTAACTGACATGAATCGTCACGGTAAGGTGTCTTGCGGTGGGCGCTTCTGAAGTTGATTCGAGTTTTGCTTTATCGGATGTACTGAAATTCGGGGAGCATGACCAAACTCCAGAGCAAGTCTTCTACATCTTCGGTCTCCAAACTGTCCCCGATCGAATCGTAGAGAT
>CAIJIZ010000263.1 GCA_903820735.1 uncultured Pirellula sp. | reverse complement strand
GACCGCTAGAATAAACGGAATCTCTGGAGAGCGGTCCTGATCGGACTACCCATCATCAAAACCTTCGCCTTGTCTTCCTCGGCTTAGGTCCTGATTGTTGGATAGCATTTCCGGTGAGCACCCACCGAAGGGGCAAACTGGCTCTTGCCAGTGAATCTCTCAGGTACATGGACAGAGGGGCAGTCGATTGCACCACTGGCCGACTTTTCGTCGGATCCGGCGCAACTTCCTGCACCCCCTTTCTCTACCTTGTACCACTCAAGCCGAACTAGTGACGCCGTCTTTAGACACGCCGCACAGACACGCCGCACTCGCCAAGCTGCCCGCTTTCCCGATCCCATTCGTTCTCTATCCCTATCATTGGGTAACCATGCAAAACTCGCAAAACAAACCTTCGTCGTCTGACGCTTCCACCCTCTCTTCGAATCATTCTCCTTTCGTCTCCCGACACCTCGGGCCCCGATCGGCTGACATCCAATCCATGCTTGAACGCCTGGGCTTCCCCAATATCGATGCTCTCACGAACGCTGTGGTGCCACCTCGTATTCTCGAACCTTCGCAGATGCAACTTCCAGAAGGTGTCAGCGAGGAATCAGCTCTAAGCGAGCTGTTCGAAATCGCAAGCAAAAATCGTCTCCTAAAGTCTTGGATCGGCGCAGGTTACTACAACTCTTTTCTTCCCAAAGTCCTTCAACGCAACGTCCTAGAAAACCCCGCTTGGTATACCGCTTACACTCCCTATCAACCCGAAATCTCTCAAGGTCGTTTGGAAGTCCTGTTCTACTACCAAACGATGATCAGCGAACTGACCGGCTTGGAAATCGCTAACGCTTCTCTGCTAGACGAAGCCACAGCAGCGGCCGAAGCGATGGCTTTGGCATTCCGTAACGCAAAAGGTGCTAAGCGATTTCTTATCTCGAAATGGTGCCATCCGCAGACGATTGAAGTCGTGCGCACGCGTGCTGTGCCACTCGATATCGAAGTGATCGAATTCGACGAGTCGATCGGCCCGGATTCCTGGGGAAATACTTTCGGGGTTTTGGCTCAATATCCTACAACCGACGGTCGCGTAGTCTGTCCGAAAAACTGGATTCAACAAGCGAAGCAACATGGTGCGATGGTCATCCTTGCAACAGACCTTCTGGCACTAATGCTGTTGCCCTCGCCCGGTTCACTCGGTGCCGACATTGCTGTAGGTAGCTCTCAACGCTTCGGTATCCCCCTAGGCTTCGGTGGCCCGCACGCTGCCTTCTTCGCAACGCGGGATTCACTCAAGCGAACGATGCCTGGGCGATTGGTTGGTCAATCGGTCGACCGCCTGGGCAATCCTGCATTTAGGCTTGCACTGCAAACTCGTGAACAACATATCCGACGCGAAAAAGCCACTTCGAATATCTGCACAGCGCAAGCCCTCCTGGCGATTCTGGCGACACTCTATGCGTGTTACCACGGCCCTGATGGACTTCGCAACATCGCTTGGCGAACGCATCGACGCATTTCTCAACTTGCTCGCACTCTTCGCTCCAGCGGATGGGAAATATCCAACGATACTTTCTTTGACACCCTTGCGGTCCGAACCGCAAAACGAACCAAAGAAATCATGAACCGCGCTCTGAGCCTTGGGATCAATTTGCGTGAAGTCGACGATGAAACCATCGGCATCAGTTTCGATGAGACAACAAGTCTTGAAGATGTCGCGTCGGTCGCGAAAGCTTTCGGTATCGAGAAAGTCAGCGATGACGATTCCCCCATGTTGGACGAATCAATGATTCGCAACGATGGTGTGATGAGTCAGGAAGTGTTTCATCGCTACCGAAGCGAAACTGAAATGATGCGCTATCTGAGACGGCTTTCCGATCGGGATATCGCCTTGGATCGAGCAATGATCCCACTAGGTTCCTGCACGATGAAGCTCAATAGTGCGGCAGAGCTAACGCCTGTTACTTGGCCTGAATTCAACGCCATCCACCCGCTTGCTCCCACCGATCAGTGCGAAGGTTATCGCATCATGATCGATCAGTTGGAGAATTGGCTCAGTGAAATCACTGGATACGATTCGGTCTCCTTGCAGCCCAATGCGGGTTCTCAAGGCGAGTATGCAGGGCTATTGGCAATCATGCAGTACCATGCCTCACGCGGTGAACCCAATCGCAACATTTGCTTGATCCCCAGTTCAGCCCACGGCACCAATCCTGCTAGCGCTCAAATGGCGAATATGCAGGTAGTCGTCGTCCAGTGCGATACACAAGGCAACGTCGACTTAAAGGATCTTGATCAGAAAATCGAACGCTATGGAAATCAGATCGCCGCGATTATGATCACCTACCCATCGACGCATGGAGTATTCGAAGAAGGTGTTAGTGAGATTTGCGAAAAAGTCCATCGTGTCGGAGGACAAGTCTACATCGATGGGGCAAACTTGAATGCTCTTGTGGGTGTTGCAAAGCCCGGCAAGTTCGGTGGGGATGTATCGCACTTGAACCTTCACAAAACCTTCTGCATCCCTCACGGAGGTGGCGGCCCAGGGGTTGGGCCTGTCGCGGTCAAAAGTCACTTAGCCCCATTTCTACCTAAGGACACTTTTCACTCCTCACGCCAAGGGCCCCAAGTCTCTGCAGCTGCATTTGGTAGTGCAAGTATTCTGCCGATCTCTTGGATGTACATCCGTATGATGGGAGCACGGGGGCTCAAGCTCGCAACCCAAGTTGCTATTTTGAATGCGAACTACATCGCAGACCGACTCAAAGACTACTATCCAATTCTTTATAAAGGGAACGATGGGCTTGTCGCGCACGAATGTATCATCGATACACGTCCCATGGACCGCGATGCGCACGTGTCGGTCGATGATGTCGCTAAACGATTGATCGACTATGGATTTCATGCTCCGACCATGTCGTTCCCTGTGGCTGGGACTTTGATGATTGAGCCTACCGAAAGCGAATCGCTCGAGGAAATCGAACGCTTTTGCCGAGCAATGATCTCCATCCACAGTGAATATTGCTCTGTTCGCGATGGAAGTTGGCCAAGCGACGACAACCCGCTTCGCAATGCCCCTCATACGCTTGCGGATATTCTCGGATCCGGACCAAGTGCTTACAGCCGCGAAGTCGCTTGCACCCCCGACCCGTTGGTGCCAACCGCGAATAAGTATTGGCCCCCCGTTGCTCGCATCGATCACGTCTACGGTGACCGAAACTTGGTTTGCGCTTGCCCACCATTAACAAGCTACGAAGCCACGGAGGAACTTGTCCATCCGTAAAGTACAACCGTAAAGTCCACTCATGAAATTCACTCTTGAAATTCACTCATGAAATCCACTCGTGAAGCCTATCCGCAAATCGGGACTAGTTGCTTGAAATCCACGCGGATAATCGGGCCGCTAACTTCTCCGGATCGGATTTCGCAATCGCTCCAAAGCGATCTTGAGCTAGCACTTCTGGTACCGAGAGGATTTCGACAGAGTCGTCTCGGTTCATTGCTTGGAGTTGTTCGTTGATATCAAGCTGCTCGCTGATGTTCACTTCGTCCGTGATTTCGTCGCCAGTCGCGTTTTCGGCTACAAACGGACTAGGGCCTACCGGCCGATGTATGGCGATTGATCGCAAAAAGAACATCGCGGTTAGCAACACAGCCAACATCGATAACATACGCCATGAGTCGTTGAACCAATCGATGATTGCTTGTGGATTACCAAAACCGGCTATCGCCGATACCGGCGCATCATAATGCTCTGAAACGGCGATTCTATCAACTAGTTCATTTGTACCGATGGTGCTCAGCAATAGTGGTGCTAGCGTCTTGCGAATACGAAGGCATGTTTCGTCTCGAAGCTTTTGCAATGTTTCTGGTGTCATCGCGGGAGCCGTTGAAATCGACTGTCCCGGATTCTCCCACTGCCACTGCTGCATGTAGGCTTTATGGTAGTAGGATGAAGGAAGCGATACGGCCAAGGACACGGTCGTTGGGCTCAATTCCACCAAAGGTTGACTTATCGCCTGCCCCTTGGATTGACCCTTTGAGTGAGCTACGGTGGTTCGCGTACCAAGCGAAGCGCGACGATTGGCGATCAGACTTGGAGTTGCCACCGCGGAATTATCAGTCTTGCTCTCCGAGGTATCCGCGCCTGTTTTCTCCGCCTGCTGAACGGCGAGCGCTTCTGCCGGTTTAGTGGGTTGCGATTGTGTGCCGGCTTGGTGCTCGATTGCCGACTGCGAACGATTCGACTCTGCATTCCAATCCGCCGTCGCAACGACTTTCACATCACCATACCCACCGAGGAGAGCCAACGCTTTTCTCTGCAGATCTTCTTCGAAGTGTTTTCGTAACTCGACCCACTTCCATTCGTTCGTTGTGTTGGAAGCATCGGAGAGAGATTCAAATTCAAGGCTTGGATCAGCGTAAGTCTCCCCGCGTTTCAAGTCCACCAGCACAACATCGGTTGCTTTAAGCCCAGGAAATGATTTAAGAACCAGCCGAATAATGCTACCCTTTTGTGATCGCGTCAACTCAACGTGGCTACGGGGTTGAATCGATACTGTCGCAGATCTTTTACGTTCGGCGGCAAAGCCATCGGTCTTTTCGTCATAAGTAACAATCGCTTGTCGAATAAACGGAAATTCAGAGAGGGTGTCTTCGATTCGCTTGATGCGATATTGCCGTTCACGTCGTTCAGAGAGGGATCTCGGTTCAAGAATTTGAAGCGTACTTCCTGCTAACTGCTCATCTGCTAGGGATTTCGAAGGTAAGCATTTCGCTTGCGATAAAGCCTTTAAGTACGCATCCCGAGAAGCCGTAGGAATCCGCATTCGATTTGAGGATCTTTGATACGCTTTAAGCCCTGCATTGCTGAACGCAAACTCGAATTGATCAAGTTGCTCGACCGAGAAATCTTGGCCGTCGAGTAACTCTTCCATGCGTTGCGAGAATCCGTTCGAGTTTTGTACGAGCAGTGCAAGTCCGACGACCAGCATTGCCGAGCAAAAAAACAGTGCAACCCTGGTCTGCGCATTGCTGCGCACCAAGAAAATTCTGAGGGATTCGTAAGTTCGCATCCATGGTTTCATAGACCGTCGGTATTAGCAAATTACCTGCATGCAAACCAAGCCCAAAACAGCGGCGCGCTACCCCCAAACATTCTACCCTTGAGAAGTTCAACCCGCCGAAATTCGAGGGGGAATGCTAGCTATCGCTTTATCTTCCTTGCTTCTTATCCCCGTATCGCGGACTCTGAGGTCCGCGGTACGGTTAGTCCCGACGGATCCAGATTCCGGTGGGATAAGGTTTTGAAATGCTGCTAGAGCAACGGTAGCAGTTCTGGTTCGGGTGACCGGATGGAATCCCCCGTGCAGTGGTAGCGTGCTTCCGTGTAATCCGCGACTTGCTCTGCGGTTTCAAAGTACATTTCGTAGACTGCATCCTCGTCAAACTCACAATTATCTGTCGAGTAATCGCGGCAAATCTGTGGCCTGGTGTAGTAGATTCCGCAGCGGTGGTCTTTTTGAAGGTGTTTGCAGGTTGTGTGGACGAGCAAATACCACACATCGTCTTCTACGAACACGCTCGCCCGATCGTGGAGCAGATACCAACGCATGAAATCGAAGTCT
>CAIJIZ010000262.1 GCA_903820735.1 uncultured Pirellula sp. | reverse complement strand
GTTAACTCGGCACCGAACGACATAACGCTCTCGTCGAGTTTGATCGCCGAGAATTCGGGCGCGAACGCTACTGTAGGTAGTTTGTCTTCGATCGATGCGAATGCGGGTGATACCTTCACTTACACATTGGTTGATGGCACTGGTGACACTGATAACACCTCATTCAACATCAGTGGCGACTCGGTCCGAGCCACCAGTAATTTGGATTTCGAGACCAAGTCGAGTTACACGGTCCGGGTGCGTTCGACCGATCAAGGTGGATTGTTTACCGAGAAGGCTTTTGTGATTACGGTCAGCGATGCGAACGAATCCCCAACTGACCTGTCTCTGTCATCATCGTTGATTCCTGAGAATGCTGGCGCGAATGCGACTGTAGGAGCTTTTAGTTCTACCGATCCGGATGTAGGCGATACGTTTACCTACTCATTGGTCGCCGGTACCGGCGACGCAGATAACGCGGCTTTTGCGATCACCGGTGATTCGCTATCAGCGGTTGGCAGTTTTGATTACGAGACAAAGGCAAGTTACACCGTTCGGGTGCGCTCCACCGATTCAACTGGATTATTCACCGAGAAGGTTTTTGTGATCAACGTCACGAATGTGAACGAAGATCCGACGGATATTGGGTTGACATCGAGTCAGATTGCCGAGAATTCCGTAGCGAACACTACGGTGGGAGTATTGAGCACGATTGATGTCGATGCTGCGAATTCTTTTGCTTACACGCTTGTAGCGGGAGCGGGAGACACGGACAACGCAGCCTTCAATATCAGCGGAAATGCTCTTCGGGCAACGAATAGTTTGGATTTCGAGACCAAGTCGAGTTACACGGTCCGAGTGCGTTCGACCGATCAAGGTGGATTGTTCACCGAGAAGGTTTTCGTTATTTCCGTTGTAGATGTCAATGAAGCTCCAACTGATCTATCGCTCACTTCGACTTCGATCCCTGAAAACTCCGGGGCGAATGCGACGGTTGGAACGCTCAGTTCGACCGATCCTGATGCAAGTAACACGTTTGTTTACGCGTTGATTGCGGGCGCGGGTGATGTTGACAATGCATCGTTTAACATCAGCGGCAATGTGTTGCGAGCTACGAACAACTTGGTATTTGCCACGAAGTCCAGTTATACCATTCGGGTTCGCACAACCGATCAAGGGGGACTGTTTGCTGAACGATCGTTCGTGATCAATGTCACCAGCCCAAATACAGCACCTACCGATATTGCCTTATCCTCGACTTCGATTTCGGAGAACTTGGGGGCGAACGCAACGGTGGGAAGTTTGAGTACCACGGACAGTAATGTCGGTAATACGTTTACTTACACGTTGGTGGCTGGTTTGGGTGATGTGGACAATGCTGCGTTTAATATCAGTGGCAACCTTTTGCGAGCAACAAACAATTTAGATTTTGAGACCAAGTCGAGCTACACGGTTCGAGTTCGATCGACGGATCAAGGCGGATTGTTTACGGAGAAGGCGTTTGCGATTACGGTGCTTGATGCTCCAGAAGACATCCTCATAGCCGGGACGGCAGGCAATGATACGATTATTGCGAACTACACCGGTGATGGTGTCGTTGCACAGTGGCTTGTCACTCGCAACGGTGGAGTTGTCTTCAGTGGCATAGTTCCGGTTGGTCAGAACCTGTGGTTCGATGGGCTGGCAGGAACAGATACACTTCAAGTGGTAGGCCGATCGATTGACGATTCGTTTACGCTCGATGGTTTACGCATCGCGGCCAATGGTGCTTGGACGCGTAGTAGCAACATTGAGTCAGTCCGCATCTTAGGTGGGAATGGAAACGACCTTCTACGGGTTGTTTCTGGAACTGCAAGTTTTGAGGGAGGGGGTGGTGTAGACCGAGTCGAAGCGACTGCGGGTGCCAATACATTCACACTCACAGGCAACGGAACTGGTAACTTCAATTCGAGTTTAACGTTTACTACGATCGAGTCCGTTCAGGGAGGGATCGATTCCGATCGATTCGTGTTTGGAGCAAGCGGCTCTTTGACTGGCCAAGTCATTGGTGGATTGGGGGTTGATACCATTGATCTATCTGCAAAGACTGGAACGAACACGCTTAACTTTGCTACTGGCATGCTAACGTCAACTGGAGGATTTTTTGGGATTGAGTCGTTCGTCTCCGGCAGCAATACGGCAGACACGGTGACTGGTCCAAATGTTGACAGCCTGTGGAATATTACAGGTCCAAGTGCTTGGAATCTCAACGGAGAGATGACTTTCAATGGATTTGAAAACTTGACAGGTGGAACTGGGGCTGATCGTTTCGAGTTTTTACCGACGGGCCGAGTCGTTGGCACCCTCAATGGCGGTGCGGGGGCTGACGTTGCAAGTTTTGCAGCGTTGGCCACTCCGGTTCAAGTTCAGATAGGAGCCAATGCGGCTATCACTGGATTGGTCGGTCGGTACACGGCGGTCGAACGAGTTAACGGGAACGGTCTGGCGGGTAGTCGGATTGTTGGATCCAACGCAACCACGGCTTGGGTTGTTAATGCGGCAGGTGATGTCGTCGCAAGCAACGTGACTTATTCAGCGATACCAGCGATTGCTGGTGGTACAGCAGTTGATACCGTTACAGGGCCTGCTGTTGCGACTCAGTGGACTTTGAATGGTGCGAACGCAGGGTCGGTGACTGTTGGTGCCGTTGCATTGGCCTTTACGGGTGTTGAGAACCTTACGGGATCGACCGCCAGCGATGAGTTTATTGTGTTGCCGACAGGCAGCCTCAGTGGGAGTGTCAATGGTGGAACTGGAACGGGTGTTAATTCCGTCGACTATTCCGCTTGGAGCACGAATGTTGTCGTGAATCTAAGTGTCACGACGGCTGGAAATGCGACGGGTGTTTCCGGTGCGATGACTGGTATTGGGATGGTAACGGGAGGCGCGGGTAATGATTCGTTAACCGGTCGTGCTACGCTGTCGACCATTCTGATCGGTCTTGGTGGAAACGACGTATTGATTGGCGGTAGTCAGCGTGATTTGCTCATCGGTGGAACCGGTGCAGATATTTTGCAAGGGGCAGCCGGCGATGATTTGCTAATCTCGGGAACGACAGTGCACGAGCGGGATCGAGCTGCTTTGTCGCAGATTCTTGCTGAGTGGACGTCCACCAGGACATTTGCTCAGAGAACAGCGAACATTTGGGGCAATGGGACAGGTACGCGTGCCAATGGTACGACTTATCTGAACAACAGTGCTGCTGACTCCATCACCGACTCGGTCTTTGCCGACACAGATTCGGATTTGTTGACGGGTGGAACGAACCAAGATTGGTTCTTTGCGGCACCTGGAGAGATATCCGACTTGGTCACTGCGGGGGCAACTCCGGATCGCAGAGATTAGTCGGTTACGATTGATACTTCTTCATGGGTGGTGTGTGAAATGCACCACCCATGAAGTTAGTTGTTATTGAGTAAAGTGAATTGAATCGCCGGAACGAGGGTGTTGGTGGGTTTCGCGGTCGGAGGATTGGCCGCGTTGAAGTGATGATGGTGGATTGGTGATTGACGGTCGTTGGGCAGTTGAGAACGGACCGCTGC
>CAIJIZ010000261.1 GCA_903820735.1 uncultured Pirellula sp. | reverse complement strand
CCAAGACGGGTAGGTACCGGATCCGATGGCCGCGATTTGTTCTGGGGTCAGGGTACCAGTGGGTTTGACTTTGATTGCCCCTGCATTCGACTCGGTAACGACGAATTCACCGAGGTAAGCCGATGGCATCAGCCCGCGTGGATCTGCGGATTCACCGAATACGTGCACGACCGATTGAGCTGGGAGTCCAGAATCGGTAACGGCTGGAGCGGCTGCCTGTCCTCCAGCTGCTTGTCCTCCAGCTGCTGTTGCTGGTGCTGCTCCAGCAGCGGGAGCACCGTTAGCATCAACGGCAGGTGCCGCAGGGTTTCCGGCAACGATGCCAGCGAATCCCAATTGCAAGGAAGCTTCGTTTTGACCGATGCCAGTGACGCTTGCACCTCGCCATACGCGACCGCGTTCGACGAGTAGGCGGTTGAGTTCGTTGGTCAGCGGGATGTAGCTAGATAGGTCCGGTTTCGGATCAATCTTGTCACCCATGCGAGCACGATCGAGTTCTATTTCCCGTTTCTCGACGACATCTTTGAGTTTTTCGTAGGCTTTGACGTACCCATTGCGGCGGCTGGCAACACCGGCAGTGAAGAATAGTAAGCACCAGACTTCGAGGAAGAGCAAAGTCAGGAGAGTGGTATGCAACGCACCCCAGCCCTTGAGGGACTTGACGAGCATCCAAATAAATAGGCCGAGGGACACGAGGACCGCTAGCCAGACAATGATTCCCATTAAGTCCATGAGGTCAGCCGTGAAGTGGTAATCAAAACTTAGGAAAACGGAAAAGCCGTTGGTCTCACGGCGCTATCGGTAATCATCGCCCTGCCAACTAGGCTTTCCCTAGCATAGTTGGAAATATTTGGTACTCCCGTATTTTTTGCGCCGATTCCGATGGTAAGTTGGTGAAATTCGGGTGTCAAGCAAGGTGGATTAGGTGACCTTGGTGTTTGGTACCGATTGCACTAGGTATAAGTATTGCCTGAGACTTTGCCAAAAGTGCGGAATTTGCCGTAAGATTTCCGAGAAATCATCCTCGCTAGGGAGTTCAAGCAACGGATTTTGGCGGGTGATCGACGGAATTATCGATTTAGAACCACTGATTAAGAACCCTAAAAAGAACGTTGAAAAACAAATGACAGGCGCGAAGAATTCTGGCGGTGGGGAGCCAATTATCAGTGTTAGCGGACTGCGAGGGGTGTTGGGGAGCGAATTTACGCCGAGGGTGGCGATCGAGTATGCGGCCGCTTTTTGTGGGGAAATTGGACCCGGGCCGGTTCTGCTCTCACGCGACGGTCGGACGAGTGGCTCCATGCTGTGCGACGCGATCGCTTCGGCGATTTTAGCCTGCGGTCGGGATTGTTTGGACATCGACGTCGCGGCCACACCAACAGTCGGGGTGGCGGTGGGAGCTTTTGGAGCGGCGGGTGCAATCCAGGTTTCGGCAAGTCACAATCCGCCACCTTACAATGGGATGAAGCTGTTCGGGAGCGATGGGCGGGTGTTGCCGGCGGAAGTGGGTAGTCGGGTGTTGGCCCGGTATCGCAAAATCCAGCAAGAGTTGCCCGGTGAGGGTTGGGCTCAAGCTGCTTGGGTGGGAGTCGAGCGGATAGGGAAGCGAGAGCGGATCGAAGATCCACACAGCGTCCATTTGGAAAAAGTGTTAGGGACGGTCGATGTCGAAGCGATCCGAAGCAAGCGGATGCGGGTATTGGTCGACAGCAATCATGGTGCTGGCTCGATCCTCGCTGCTAGGTTGCTTGAAGCATTAGGTTGCCAGTACCAAATCTTAGGTGGTACTCCGGATGGAGTCTTCGAGCATCCGCCGGAGCCGATCATGGAGAATCTGCATCAAGTCGGTGCTTCTGTGCTTAACGGCGGTTGGCAGGTTGGGTTTTGTCAGGATCCCGATGCGGATCGACTAGCGATTCTCGATGAAGCTGGCCAATACATTGGTGAAGAGTACACAGCGGTCTTGTGCATGCAGAGAGCACTGATGCAGCGGCGCGGGGCGTTGGTGACGAATTGTGCTTCGAGTTCGATGACTTCCCATTTAGCGAAAAGTCATGGGGTTGCTTTCTATCGCAGCAAGGTAGGGGAAGCAAACGTGGTCGATTGCATGCTGACCCATGGTGCGATGTATGGTGGTGAAGGTAGTGGAGGGCCGATTGACCCCCGCGTAGTACTGGTCCGCGATAGCATCGTCGGGATGGCACAAGTCCTTGATTTGATGGTTGCCACGGGAAAACGGGTATCGGAGTTGGTGGGGTGTTTGCCAAGCTTGTCGATGATCAAAGACAAGATGACGTTGAGCAAAACGGAGCTTGAGGCTTCGATTGGCAAGCTTCAGGAAAGCATGCAAGCCGACACGGTTAGTCTCGAGGATGGCGTGCGGCTTGATTGGTCCGATGGATGGCTATTGTTACGGGCAAGCAATACCGAACCTTTAGTTCGGCTCATCGCCGAGGCTCCGACTCGCGAGCAGGCGCAGGGGATGATTGCTCGGGCGAAAGAAATCATGTCGAAGTAGCTCGCGCTTCAGGCAACTAAGCCGATCCGTTAAGCCGATTTCGGGCATTGCAAATTTGCAGTTCAGTCTCAACCTCGCAGGACCCCCATTACGCTATAAAGTAGGGGTAGGCTGAACACACAGAGCACTGGCATG
>CAIJIZ010000260.1 GCA_903820735.1 uncultured Pirellula sp. | reverse complement strand
GTAACAGCGCAGTTGGTCGTCGTGAAAAACTCCGCAAGAGGATGGCCACCGGTTGTGGCCTGGGTAGGTTCGTAGCCGAGCTTGGCCCTATTGTTTACCGTAAGCGCACACCACAACCAGTGGTTCGGTTTTCGGCGCGATACCGATTTGTAGTGTAGTGTTCGGTAGCGGTGGCTGATGGGGCTGCCGCATCCTACTCCCTGGAGATCTGAACATGCCACGTAACAATTCAAAGGCTCAGCTATGGGCAAATCACCTCGATCGATTCCGACAGTCGGGACTGACGATCTCTCAATTTTGTCGTAACGAACAACTTGCTGTTCCGTCCTTCAATTACTGGAGAAAGCGAATGGCGGAAACTTCGTCCGTTCCTGTTCCTCCAAGTACGTCGCCTAAGTCTAGCAATCTGAATGAAGACCTAGTGCATTTTACTATCGAAGCTCGTGGCGTGAGGATCGTATTCCGCTCGAGTTCCGTTCTCGCAATCGATTCTGTACTGACCTGGGCAGCGAACCAGCAATCGTCTGCATTCCAGCAATTGATCGTTCGTGACTGAGTGGATGCTCTATGCTTTCTGTCGCCTCCACCGCTCGGGTATACCTGTATATGCAAGCCGTCGATATGCGTCGATCGTACGATGGCTTGCACGCGATAATTCAATCCGAATTCACACGTGACATCCGCCAGGGTGACTACTTCATGTTTATCAATCGACGACGTGACCGAATCAAGATCATCTGGTGGGATAAAGATGGTCTGGCAATTTTCATGAAGCGTTTGGAGTCGGGAAGTATTCAAAGGCCAATCGTTGATAGTAACTCAAAGAGCCTGATCATCGATCATGCAGAGCTGTCGATGTTGCTAACCGGTATCGATATTTCGAATATTAAACGTCGAAAACGTTTTGATGTTCCACCAGAGATTCCATCGACGTGAATCACGATATTCAGGGGTTGAAATCTTACAATTTCTTGGATGCTTTTTTCGATTTCAATGAGCCTCTTTGCTCTCGCTTGCGTACTTATCTAGTATGCACGATGCAACTTCGAACAACCCGAACCACGACGATTCACTTACAGCAAATGAACTGCTGCGTAAGGAGAATGAGCAACTCAAAGAGAAGTTGCAGTGGTTCGAGACTGAATACCACAAGCTTTCGAAGATCATTGCTTCGATGTACAAGAAGCGAGAGAAGCATATCCCTCACGGCGGCAGTCCGTGGCTTCCGTTTGACTCGCAGGAAGAGCTTGAACAGGCTAGAGAAGAAGCTCAGGCCGAAGCGCAGAAACTGCTCGACGCGATTGAACCAGAAGGCAAGCCAAAGCCGAAGAAGAAACGAAAGGAATCGCTTCCATCGCATCTTCCAGAAATTAAAACGTTGTGCGACGTGCCAGAGCGAGACCGTGTTTGTCCAAAGCATGGCCCGATGTCGATCATCGACATGGACACAACTGAGACACTTATTTATGAACCCCCAAAACTCTTTCGCAGGGTGAATGAATACCCCAAGTACGCGTGTAAGTGCTGCAAGGAAAACGGTGTCGTATCGGCTCAACGGCCAACAGGTTTGGTAGAAGGAAATAAGTATGACTCAAGTGTTGCGGCGGCTGTCGTTGTCCACAAGCTTGATATGCACCTTCCACTTTATCGCCAGACGGACATCTTCGGCAGTGGTGGATGGACACCAGGTCGCTCAACATTACAGAATCTATTCGCACAAGTAGACTTCGCATTACTCGGTTTCGTCTCGGCCATGAGCAAGCTTGTCCAACAAGACTCCGCAGTAGGACTCGACGAGAGTTCTTGCAGGATGCTAATGCCAAAGGAGATGCCGGATACGAAATCGGGCGGCATGAAAACCAAGCGGCTGATTGAAAAGATCCAGGAAGCGAAAGCCAAAGGGGAGAACAGCATTCTTGGGAAGATGTGGGCATATCGAGGGCTTGATCGAGCGCCATACAATATTTTTGATTTTCGGATTTCGCGTCATCGCGATGGGCCGGATGATTTTTTCCGGGAGAGTAAATGCATTGTTCAAGGAGACTGTTTTTCAGGGAATACATCAGTAGTTTTTCACAACCGAGAACGATTACAGTTCGCGGCCTGTTGGGCGCACGCGCGCCGAGCAATCTACGATGTATCGAAGGAAAACAAGTATCGTGAGACGTTGCTTGATATGATCCAAGGGCTTTACGATGCGAATGCGCGAGAGCAGGGAATGGATGTCGATGCGTGTGTAGAGCATCGCAGGAAGTTCGCAGTACCGTTATTGGAAACCATCAGAAAGTACATTAATAGTTTGGACGATAGCAAGGTGCTTCCAAAGTCCGATCTATCCAGAGCACTTCAGTACATCAAGAATAATTGGGACCATCTCAATGTTTATGTCAACAACGGCCAGATTCCCATTGATAACAATCGCGTTGAGCAATTGATGCGACAGGTTGCGTTGGGTAGGAAGAACTGGCTGTTCGTGGCGAATGTCGAATCCGGTGAACGAGTGGCGCGGCTGATGAGTGTGGTCAGTAGCGCGAAGCGACACTGCCTTGATGTATGGAAGTATCTAAAGGACATTCTGGATCGGATTTTGGCAGGAGAGACCGACTACGCGAAGCTGATGCCTGACGTTTGGAAACAAGAGCATCCCGAGGCGATTCGTGTATATCGTGAAGAGGAGAGTCGTTACAAGGCGGAACGAAAGCAAGTAACGCGAGCTCGTCGGATCGTTGCTGCGAAGCTTAAGCGGTAGCGATAAAACGGCCAGGGCAAATTGGCCCGGGCACCTCCCTGTGGTGAGCGCTTACG
>CAIJIZ010000259.1 GCA_903820735.1 uncultured Pirellula sp. | reverse complement strand
TTCTCGTGCGGCCGCAAAAGGACCGTAAAATTTCGACAACCCGATCGCTTCGATCATCGCCGTCGAGCTTGCAGCTTTGTTACCCATCGTTTCTCACTCGTTCTCTCACGTACTCGAAGATTTCTAAAAAGCTCCCGGATCGCCAGCCCAAACCCTCCATAGGATCGCCAAATAGCAAGGCCATCAATGGAAAAACCAATTGGCCAGTGCCAATGAACCACCTCAGTTAGGAAATAGGCGTTCCGGACTTGCTCAATGGCAGCGCCCGCCTCCGCAAGGCGTCAGTATAGCGGTTCTGCCATTGGCGCGTATACGCCCTAGAGAACCGGTCGGTTCACGAAGAAAGGCTAAGAAAATGGCGCGGAGGTTGATTAGGGCGTGGAAGAAAGTCCTAAAACAAGTTCCGGTAAGAAAATTCGATGGGTTGAGATTCTCAGTGCAATCGGCGACGGAGTTCCTCGGCCGTAGCGCTGCTCTGATAAGAATGCAGCACGTGGGCTTTTTGCATACGAGATTCGTTTGGCGGTGAAGGCGGTTGCGGTTTCCCGGCGCTTATACCGCGTGCAAAAACGACAGCATCGACTTGTCGAGCACCCGCAGCCTTCAGCGCTCGCGCTGCATCAGCAAGGGTTCCTCCGGAGGTCATGACATCGTCGACCAGCAGCACACTTCGGTATTCGATCTTCTTCGGATTGCTTACTGCAAAAGCATCTCGAATGCTCTCTCTGCGCTCGCTGATGGTCTTGAGCCCCTGCTTGGTGGTCCATCGACTTCGTTTCAAATAACTTTCATTCATCGGTATGCCAAACCGTCCAGCCAGCCCCATCGCGAAAACGCTTGCGGGATGGTACCGGAACATCAATCGCCGAAACCAATGCTGCGGGATTGGGATAATGTAGTCGTAGCAGATGGGCAAGAAGTCATCACGTTGATCGAGCCATTCACCGATCGAATCGGCGAGACTTCTAGCCAAGGATTCATGCATCGAGTCTTTGCACAGACGAGCCGCATGGGCAGAGCTTCCCGAATAGACCGTGTAAGCAAAGACGCGATTTATATCCCAATCCTGTTTTTGACAGAACCGGCAACTTCGCTTCGAAGATTTCGATTTACCGATATCGGTCTCAAATTCGGATTGCTGTTCACCAGAGGCCTTCGGCGCGCCGCACTTTCGGCAAGAATGGACGATAGGTTTGATTCGTTGCTGACAATGCCCGCAAAGGGTTGGCGAACGCGATCCTACAATCGGCCTACGACACAGACTGCATGAGCGCGGGAAAACCAAATCCAGATATTGCCGCCATCCTTGAAATAACATCGGCTCATTTTTCTATCTTGAGTACTATCTTTCCCTGAAGCACACTCGACTTATTCAACGTATTCGATTCCTGCAGTCGGTGCGCTTCGGCAGCTTCGCTCAATGGCAAAATCCGATCGATCTGCGCCTGCAACTTACCACTTGCCATCCAATGATTGATGTCCTCTGCGGCTCTTCGCTGAGATTCCGGCGATGCTTTAAACATTGCAAAACCGAACAACGAGCAACCTTTGACGTAAAATGGTCCGACCGGAAAAGCAGGTCTAGCATCGCGCCCGGCCATCAACACCATTCTTCCCCCAGGACTCATCGCTGCAACCGCCGCATCAAAATCGGGCTCGCGCAGCGTCTCCCAGTAAACATCTACTCCCTTGGGTGCTAATCGCATCAACGATTCTTGCGTGTCTGCTGAGTTGTACTCAATCACATGATCCGCCCCCAAGCTTCGACAACGCTCGGCTTTCTCACTACTGCCTGCCGTTGTGATGACTTTTGCGCCAATCGCTTTTGCCATCTGAAGCACCATCGCTCCGACACCACCAGTTCCACCGCGAACGAAGATCGTCTCGCCGGGTTGCAACCGCGCACGATCGAATAATCCTAAGTGAGCCGTTATCCCAACGAGCGCAATAGCTGCTAAATCCGTATCTGGGACACTCTCTGGCGAAGCATACAACCAAACGGGATCGATCACCGCTCGCTGGCCAAATGTTCCCTGCCGCCCAAGAAGCCCTTGATTCGATCCCCAAACCCTCTGACCGATAGGCACATCCCTAACCCGAGATCCAGTCGCCAGAACTTTACCCGCAAAATCGCAGCCGATGACGAAAGGTTTGGGCAACTCC
>CAIJIZ010000258.1 GCA_903820735.1 uncultured Pirellula sp. | reverse complement strand
GGTGCCTAGGCATCCTCACGTGCACCCTTTCTAGCTTGACCTAATTTTCACTCGAGATCCTCAGCGATCTCTATTTTGTATCCACCAACCCGTCTTGCCAAAGAGCTTGAACGACCTGGCGCCACCTTGCGGCGACAACAGGTCGAAAGAATGCCCTGCATCCCCTCTGCGTTTTTGTCGCAGAGAAGAAAGGGTGGCCTCGAGTTTTGCGTGTGTCCTGTGATTGCCTGTTCTTCAGGTCCGAAGACCGTCAGGCCAGACAGGATTTCCTTAGAAAGGAGGTGATCCAGCCGCAGGTTCCCCTACGGCTACCTTGTTACGACTTAGTCCCAATCACCAAGTTCGCCTTCGGCGCCGCCCTCCTTGCGGTTGGGCTAACGACTTCGGGCGCTCTCAGCTTTCGTGGCTTGACGGGCGGTGTGTACAAGGCTCAGGAACATATTCACCGCGGCGTAGCTGATCCGCGATTACTAGCGATTCCAACTTCATGCAGGCGAGTTGCAGCCTGCAATCCGAACTGGGGTCGGCTTTCTGGGGTCCGCTTCACTTTGCAGCTCTGCTTCCCTCTGTACCGACCATTGTAGCACGTGTGTAGCCCCAGGCGTAAGGGCCATGATGACTTGACGTCGTCCCCACCTTCCTCCGTTTTGACAACGGCAGTCCCACTAAAGTGCCCGGCTTTACCCGCTGGTAACTAGTGGCAAGGGTTTCGCTCGTTAAGGGACTTAACCCGACATCTCACGACACGAGCTGACGACAGCCATGCAGCACCTGTGCAAAAGCTCCCTTTCGGGCACCCCAACCTTTCAGCCGGGTTCTTAAGCATGTCAAGACTAGGATAAGGTTCTTCGCGTAGCCTCGAATTAAGCCACATCCTCCACCGCTTGTGTGAGCCCCCGTCAATTCCTTTGAGTTTCAGCCTTGCGACCATACTCCCCAGGCGGAGCACTTAACACTTTCGCTACGTCCGAGAAACTGTGAGAGTCCCTCAGACTAGTGCTCATCGTTTACGGCTAGGACTACCGGGGTATCTAATCCCGTTCGCTACCCTAGCTTTCGTTCCTCAGCGTCAGAAAAGACCCAGTAAGCCGCTTTCGCCACCGGTGTTCCAGATGATATCAATGCATTTCACCGCTCCACCATCTGTTCCGCTTACCCCTATCTCCCTCTAGCAAAGCGGTTTGAAGCGCAGTTCCTCGGTTGAGCCGAGGGCTTTCACACCTCACCTACTTCGCCGCCTACGAACTCTTTAAGCCCAGTGATACCGAATAACGTTTGGGGAGCTCGTCTTACCGCGGCTGCTGGCACGAGCTTAGCCTCCCCTTCCTCCAGGGTTCTCTCAAGCAGGGGGGAGAACCCCCTTGCATTTGATTCCCCTCGACAGCGGTTTACAACCCGAAGGCCTTCATCCCGCACGCGGCGTCGCTCGGTCAGACTTTCGTCCATTGCCGAAGATTCTCGACTGCAGCCACCCGTAGGTGTCTGGCCAGTGTCTCAGTGCCAGTGAGGCTGGTCGTGCTCTCACACCAGCTACCCATCATAGCCTTGGTGGTCCATTACACCGCCAACTAGCTAATGGGGCATGGGCACATCCTGGGGCGGAATCACACCTTTGGTCCGCAAACATTATCGAGTATTACCGTCAGTTTCCCGACGCTATCCTCGTCCCCAGGGCAGTTTCCCATGTTGTCCTCTCCCTTCCGCCGCTTTCCTGTATTGCTACATTCTCGCGCGACTCGCATGCCTAATCCACGCCGCCAACGTTCATTCTGAGCCAGGATCAAACCCTTCACTTGTGTATGCTTAGATCACCACCAGTTACCCGGCAGCAATCGTGTCTAACCTAAGTTACGGTTCTGAAACCGGTCGGTGCTTTGCGGTCAACAAAACACCATTTTTTATAAACTTCACAAAACTTCTCAATTGCAACACATCCCCCTAAAGAGATTGTTGCTCGAAGGCTCGTCCACCGGATTGTCAAAGATCAATTAATCCCAACGTTTTACTTGGCATAACCAAGTCTCGCTTGCGACCTGCGTCGCTCACTCGTCGTTGAGGGCTTAACAGTGTAACCGAGGTTGTCGGCTATCGTCAAGCCATGTTTTTAGTTTTTCTTTTCGCTTTGTCGCGATCCAAGATTCCCTTTCGGTGAATCTCCACAGTCTACTCTGAAACCAACTAGCTGCTAAGCTCGTCACTCCAGAACCGACTGCCGCGGATCGCTCAAGCCGAACTTTTGATCGTTCAAACTCGAACCATTGCGAAATCTCGAACTCACTTAGCTTCGCTTGCATCTCTGCGTCGCGTCGCGTTGCGTTGTTCGAGGGAGCAGAAAGATATGGACCTTGCCCCTTTCGTGCAAGTCCCTTTTTCAAAATATTTTCAAATCGTACGAAAACCCATGTTTTCACAAGGATTTCTCACCGTTGCTCCTAGGCTTTTTCCTCCATTGTGCCTCTCGCTTGGGACCCAAAAGCGTTTCTCGATGCGATTTCCCGCCTAGAATCCACTTCCAAGCCCTCTTCTCCCCTCCCACTATTCCCGTGATCCGCCGAGGTAGTTCTTCCCAAATGCCCCCGATCCAAAGTGTGAAATCACCTTGTTCGACCGATTCCCTGCGTGTTTCTCTCGAACCTCTCGGAGTTGAACTGCTACCGTACAACGCGATCGAATTCCTCGCGAACCTTTCGAATCGCCTTAAATCCCCACCAAACACGGTCCTTTTCCGCGAAGGCGAATCACAACCCTTCTTGTTTTGGATCGAATCCGGCCAAATCGAACTCTCCATGCGAGCACCCGGACGACCAAACGTCCGGATACTCTCCCTATCGAACGGAAATATCCTCGCTTGGTCCGCACTACTAAACCAACAACCCATGACTTGTTCGGCCACCACTCTCTCGCATTGCGAACTCCTCTGCATACCAGCTACCCCCTTGCTTGAGACCATCAGCGCTTTTCCTTCCTTCGGCGTTCGCTTCCTACACCGAATCAACCTCGCAGTGTGCGAGAGACTCACCGCAACGCGACTTCAACTCCTCGATCTCTACCACCCCCATATCTCCTAACGAAAACCACCCCCAATCCATTCATGACCGCACCCACCCCCACAGCCAATCCAACCCTGCGCATCCCCCAGCAAGCGATCAACTCGCTGATCTGCATCCTCGAACAATCCGGGTTTCGCGTCATCGGTCCAACCATCGAACAACACGCGATTACTTACCACGACATTCACTCCCTCGACGATCTGCCACAAAATTGGACGGACGCCCAAGCCCCCGGCCTGTACCAACTCTCCGAACTCCCAAACTCCTCCACCCCAAAACTCTTTCAATACAACCTCGGTCCCCACTCCTGGAAGAAATTCCTCTTCCCTCCCGAGTCGGACGTCCCCACCCCCAACCGCCCTCTTGCTCCTCCCGCAAAGCCACTTGCTATACTCGGCGCGCGAGCCTGCGAACTGGCTGCCATCGCCATCCAAGACCGCGTGTTCCTGGGTGAGCACTTCCAAGACTCCCAATACGCACTTCGGCGCAAAGATTTGTTCATCATCGCTGTTCAATGCACCACCGCCGCCGAAACGTGCTTCTGCACATCCATGAACACCGGTCCGCAACTCCCACCTCCAAACAATACCACCCCAGACAATACCGATCCCATTTCCAAAGTATCGCACCAACCAACTTCCTATGACCTCGCTCTAACCGAACTCAATGACTCATACTTGCTGCGAATCGGTTCACCCCAAGGCCAACGCATCGCCAATCAATTGAAGCTTGCACACCCACCGGAACCATCCACTGCCGCCGAACTCGAAGAAGAGCTTCGAACAATCGACAAAGTTCGTCACTCGATTCGCAAAAGTCTCCCGACAGAAAACCTACGTGAGAATCTACTCGCCCGACTGCAACACCCACACTGGGATGATGTCGCCGCTCGCTGCCTGTCTTGCGCGAATTGCACAATGGTCTGCCCAACTTGCTTCTGCTCAAGCGTCGATGATGTTCACGACTTGACAGATGAGACGATCTATCGAAAACGTCGCTGGGACTCATGCTTTAACCCCGATTTCTCTCACACATCCGGCGCTGCAGTTCGAGATTCCATTCGATCCCGATACCGACAATGGCTCACCCATAAACTCGCAACTTGGTTCGATCAGTTCGATACAAGCGGCTGTGTCGGGTGCGGCCGATGTATCACTTGGTGCCCCGTCGGAATCGATCTGACGGCCGAAGTCGCCAAACTCATCGAATCCCCTATCGATCTCAACCCTGCACCCGCAGCAAGGCCAGCTTAACATGGACGCAATCGAGCTTCAGCCACCGAGCAACGATCCTTGGATCCCCCACCTTGCTACCATTCGCTCTATCGAAAACGAACTCCCTCTTGTTAGTAACACAACCGTCTTTACCTTCGAACTCGAACTCCAACCGGGGCACTTCGCGCAAAACTATCGCTTCCAACCCGGACAGTTCAATATGCTCTACTTGCCAGGTGCAGGAGAAGTTGCGATCAGCCACTGCGGCCCCCACGAATCGAACTCGGCTCTCACAAG
>CAIJIZ010000257.1 GCA_903820735.1 uncultured Pirellula sp. | reverse complement strand
TCGAAGTTTGCGGTCGAATCGATACGCAAGTCAAGCTGCGAGGGTATCGGATCGAGCTTGGGGAGATCGAATCGGTTGCCAGGCAAGCACCAGGAGTACGCGATGTTGTCGTGGTGGTCGCTAAAAACCACGATGGTGATCCGTACTTGTTGGGTTACTACATCGCTCACCACTCGGGTTCCGTGGTACACCAAACTCTTGAAGAGGTATTGAGAGCCAAGCTTCCTGTCTACATGATCCCGAGGCTTTGGGAGGAAGTCGATCAATTCCCCCAAACCAGTAGCGGAAAGATCGATCGGAAGCAGCTTGCGAATCGCTTTTTGGGGGCCGTAAAAGCTCATCAAGCGGATGGTTTACGAAGTGGCAAGGGGTTGGCATCCACAAAGAACCTTCAAGAAGGCAACTTCGATTCGCACAAATTGGACTGGACGGAGCTCGAGTTGTCGCTGGCGGATTTGTGGACCGATGTGTTAGGAGTTCCTCCAGTCGATCGCGATCAGTCTTTTTTTGCAGCGGGTGGCCAATCCCTTTCTGCTGTTCGGTTTCTAATCTCTGTCCGTGAGCAACTTGCAAAGGAATTGCCATTCCGCGATTTTTTTGCATTTCCGACGATTCGCCGAATGGCCCAGTGCATGCAAGATGCGCCGCAGTTGCCGGAATCTGAGCAGTCGCAAACATCAAGCGTTTCAGTAACCGAGTCGACGACGATTTTTCCGGCAAGTTTCCCGCAGCGCAGCTTGTGGGTGCTCGATCAAGTCACTGAAGAACTGACCGCTTACAACATCCCTCTCGCTTGGAGGATCGACGGCCCGCTCAATTGTGATGCTCTCCATCAAGCGTTGAACCGAATCGTCGAAGAGCATGAGCCGTTGCGCACGGTGTTCGACCAAGATCCTCAAGGGATCTGGCAACATGTTAAGCGTGCGGGCAGCCTGGATTTTCCGACAGTCGATTTCACGATGCACCCAGTTGCGTCGCGAGACTCGATGGTAAAGCAATGGATGTATCAAGAGGCCTTACGGCCATTCGATCTGCGAACTGATGATATGATTCGCTGCCAGCTAGCGAAGCTTGAAGATCGCTCTTACGTCCTATTCATCCTTCTGCATCATATTGCGGTCGATGGTTG
Organism: uncultured Pirellula sp.; assembly: GCA_903820735.1. GTDB lineage: Bacteria > Planctomycetota > Planctomycetia > Pirellulales > Pirellulaceae > JBKCUI01. The sequence goes on along the minus strand of CAIJIZ010000257.1, from coordinate 7,652 downwards.
GTCCTTGCGTTGCTTGCGCGATGAATTAACTACTCGGTACCACGACGCTACTCGCAACCACCAAGCACTCCAGCCGAACGGGTCGTCAGCGCTTAAGAATCAATCCCGTTATGCGGATTATGCATCGCATCAACTCGCATATTCACGCAGCGCATCAGCGGAGAAAGATTTCAAATATTGGCTGGACCGCTTGGGCGATCTCGAACCACTTGAATTACCGACCGACTACCCTCGCCCTAAGCGGTTTTCTTACCGTGGGCGTTCATTGGCGATTTTGATAAATGAAGGACAGGTTTCCCGTATTGCCAGTTTTTGCGCTGAGCAAAATACGACGCAACATGTCTTCTTGCTTACCGTTTTTCAGATTCTATTGGCAACCTATGCGGATTCCAGCGACGTGCCGTGCGTTGTGCCTGTCGCTTCGCGGGATCGCAAGGAATGGGAAGCTCTCATCGGTTACTTTATCAATACCGTCGTTATCCGTACCTGTGTTGATAGAGAAAAACGATTCGTCGATTTGTTGCGAGAAGTCAATCAGCGCTCAGCGGAAGCTTACGATCATTCGCGAACCCCTTTTGAGTCAGTGGTCGAAGCGCTTAAGCTTGATCCCTTGCCCGATCGAAATCCCGTTGCGCAAACGCTTTTCCAGTTGATGGACTTCGAGTCGAGTCCGCTCCGCTTGGACGGTCTGTGCACCACGGAATACGACATCGCGATCGACCGCGTACGCTTTGATTTGGAAGTTATTCTTCAAGCGGAATCGACGCCTGGTTCCAAGGCGCGTTCTATTCGTGGTCATCTCAACTATTGCAGTGATCTTTGGTCGGAAACCACGATGCTCGCATTCCTCGAGCATTACCTCTATCTGATCGATCAATGCATCCTTCATTCCGATTCTCCTGTCGCTGATTTGACGCGGGTAAGCGAAGCGGCCCGAGGAGATTTAATTCGGCTAGAGCAAGCAGATTGCAAGCCTGAGTTGTTGTCGCAATGTGTTCCAGAACTCATCGCAAAACAATGTGAGAGGACACCTGATGCCATTGCGGTAGTTTGTGGGGAAGAGAACCTTACCTATCGAGAGCTAGAACAACAAGCTAATGCTTTAGCATCGCGATTCATTGAACGGCAGATCAATGTTTCGGATCGGGTCGCAATATTGCTTGGACGCGATGTCTCTTCCATCGTCGCGTTGTTGGCTGTTTGGAAAGTTGGTGCTGTATATCTACCACTTGACCCGACATATCCTAAGGAGCGAATTGATTTCTTCATCGAGGATGCGGCACCTTCGTTGCTGCTTACCTGCGATGCCCTCGCTGGGCTCGTGTCCTTCCCCGCGGATAAGACATTGCTCTATTCAACTGGATATGTTGCGAGTGCACCCTTTATTCCGAGCGCAACCGGCGTTCCAGATTCATCTGGTGCTCAAGTTCAGCTTTCCGACGCGGCTTATCTGCTCTATACATCCGGGTCGACCGGAAAGCCGAAGGGGGTCGAAGTTCCTCATCGGACACTCGCGAATATGAACGCTTGGCAAAAGTCCCACTTGCGATTGGGTGTACCTGCCAAGACCCTGCAATTCGCTTCGCAATGTTTTGATGTTTCGTTGCAGGAAGTTACTTGCACACTAACAACGGGCGGGACGTTGTTCCTGATCGATGATGCGACTCGCAAAGATCCCCAATCCCTGTTGGATTATTTGAATCGCCAAGCCATCGAGCGCCTGTATCTTCCGTTCGTGATGCTCGATGCGCTGATGATTGCTAATGAAGCACAATCGACTCGTCGTGAAAAACTAGTGGCTCTCAAGGACATCATTTCCGCTGGTGAATCTCTGAAAATTACTGACCCGATTCGAAGTTTCTTGCTGAAGCATCCGGAGTGCAAGCTGCATAATCATTATGGGCCGACCGAAACGCATGTGATCACTGAAACCATGGTGGATGTGCAGCAGTATGCGGTGGGTGCAGAAGTCCACATCGGGTGCCCCATTCCGAACAGCCAAGTTCTCATTCTCGACAAGCGACTTGAACGTGTCCCTCGGGGTGCTATAGGCGAACTGTTTCTAGCAGGAGCCCATTTAGCGAACGGGTATTTCAACAAACCCGATTTAACGGCGGAGCGCTTTCTGCCTCATCCGTTCCCCAATGATCATCACAACGATCGAAAGGCGATGCGGGATGCAAGCGAGCTTTTGATCTATCGAACAGGGGACCGAGCGCGATGGCGTCATGATGGTGGGCTCGAGTTTCTCGGGCGATCGGATGATCAAGTAAAGTTTCGAGGTCATCGTATCGAACTTGGCGAAATCGAACATCATCTATGCGATTTGACATCCGTCCTGCAAGCACACGTAACGGTTCGGAGGGTTGGGGATGTATCAAGGTTGATTGCTTACGTGGTTCCAGCAGATCACGAAACGGTAGGCGTCGATGGGACGAGTGTTGATACGGCTAGAGCCGCTACAGCAAGCGTTGATACGGCAAGCATAGGTCTATCATATGACGCAAAGCAGCCCTTGGTGAAAGCTTGGCAAGTTGCGTTACAGCGTGTTCTGCCCAACTACATGCTTCCTCAAGACTATGTTGTGCTTGAAGCGTTACCGCAAACGCCAAGCGGTAAGCTTGATAAACGGAGTTTACCTCTTCCAAACCTTCGGAGTACCGAGTTGGAAGCGAACTTCGTACCGGCGAAAAGCAGGATGGAAAAGGTGCTTGCTGAATGCTGGGCGCGGCTCTTTTCGAGTGTAGAGCAGTCCAGTGGGAATGCGTCCAGTGGGAATGCGTCCAGCGAAAATTCGTCCAGTGGAGATATGCCGTCTGGATTTGCTGTTGCATCGGCGGGGTGTATCTCAGTCGACGCGTCTTTCATGGAACTGGGGATGCATTCTTTGTTGGCGATGCGATTCGCAGTTCTCATCCAGCAACGCGCAAGTGGTCCTGTGGACCAAGCCGCGCGGGGAGATTCGCAATCCGTAGAGCGGCGCGTCCCCGTACGATGGCTTTTCGAATATCCGACGATTGCCCTGTTGGCTAAGCAGTTGGAAGAGGCCGGTTTTGTAATCGATGGTGGACAAGGATATGAGCCTGTCGATTCGAACGATGTTCTTGAGAAACGTATCTGCGGCCCACTTTCACCGAGTCAAAGTCGATTATGGTTTTTGGATCAGCTCGAGGAAGATTCGTCCCACTACCACATGCAAGCAGCGTGGCTTTGGCAAGGTGAATGCTGTGAGAAATCCCTCCGCCTTGCGTTTGCCGAATTGATTCAGCGCCATGAGTCATTGAGAACTAAGTATTCGGAGGTAGGTGGAGTACCTTTGCAAACCGTTCTCCAAAGCGTTGAATTGGATTTTGAATCGATCGAACTCCGTCGCGAAGTTGGCTTGCCACAGCCCGGTGAATATCTGCAACAGGAACGAAATTGGCTAATAGGGCGAATGTACGCTCCGTTCGATTTGGCCAACGGTTTGTTGGTCCGCGGGAGTTTGATCAAGCGTTCGGAAAACGAACATGTCTTCTCGTTGGTTGTCCATCACATCGCGGCAGATGGTCGGTCCCTTGTTTTGCTCAAAAAGGATCTGCTGGCGTTCTACCGAAATTTGGTTGGAAACAGTATTAATGCCAGGGTCGAAACTGGTATCGAAACCCGTATCGAACAAAGTGCAGAGCAAACATTTACGCTTTGCACTCGGGAATCGCAGCAGCCTCCAGGGGGTGTGAAAGAGTTTTGCCGACTGGGTAGTCCCATGCGGTACCTTGATTATGCCATCGGTCTTTCGAAGGCGAATACGATCCCGCAATGCGACGTCGACTATTGGAGATTGCAGCTTCAAGGTCTAACGCCCCTTGAGTTTCCCACGGATTATGTGCGTCCAGCGCGTTTGAGTTATCGCGGCGGACAAGTCGACATTGCTATTGAGCAGGACTTACTCACTGGCATCGAGCAAGCATGTCATACTTGTCGTTGTTCCTTGAATACTTTTCTGCTTGCGGGATACAAACTGCTGCTCGCACGATACGCTAGGCAGGACGACATTGCCGTTGCACTTCCTGTGCTCGGGCGTGAAAGTCAGGAGCTTGATCAAGTCGTCGGTTTCTTCGTCAACACTCTGATTGTCCGCACGCAGCTTGAACCGACGCAATCGGTTCATTCATGGGTGGATGAGGTTAGCAAGGTTGCTCTTGATGCGTTGGAGCATCGAAGTGTTCCCTTTGAGCATCTGGTGGATACGCTGAAACCTGAACGGCGATTGAATCAAAATCCTTTTTCTTCGGTTTTGTTCCAAACGGTTGATTTGAGGGAAGCGTCGGCTGATATTCCAGGGGTGGAAATCCAGGATCATTTCCTTGAAATTGAACGGGTGCGATTCGATCTTGAAATGCATTGGTTTCAGGGGCAATCGAAGATTCGAGGCATTTTGTGTTTCGCAGACGACCTATTCGAACGTTCGTTTGCGGACGAATTTGCGTCGCAATATCGCGAAGTTCTTCAGGCAATGGTTTCTGGTTTGCAATTGCCGGTCGATCAAATGCGACTGGCGTCTAACCGAGATCTTGAACGCATCACCCATGCGTGGAACACCAACGGTTGGGATTTGACTTACTGTGGTCGTGTTGAAGAGCGATTCTGGGATCAAGTCGCAGCGACCCCAAATGCGGTGGCCGTTCGCGAGCAATCCCGCGACTGGACATATTTGGAACTCGGTGCTTACGCAAACTCAATTCAGCAATCGATCGTCGAGCATGGCATAGAACCAGGCTCAAGAGTGGCGGTATTGATACCGCGCTGTACGGAATATGTCGCTACGCTGATTGCCGTGTTGAGCGCCGGTTGCACCTATGTTCCACTCGACCCGAATTATCCGGTGCAGCGACTGAAGTTCATGGTCGATGATTCTCAGGTACAAGCGATCCTCTGCAGCAAAAAACTTGTCGATCAAACAAAGGATTTGCATTCACGCAATGTTCTCCTTCAGGAATCCCAGGAATGGTATTCGGATTGGCAAAGACTCGATAGGGCAGGTCAATCCCTCTCGACCCAGTGCTCTACGTTGCTGACCAGTCATTCAGATTTGGCCCAGCGAGTCAACGCGAGTGCTCCTAAGAGCGAGTTTGCTTATGTAATGTACACCTCTGGATCGACCGGTCGTCCAAAGGGAGTAGCGATACCTCATTCGGGAATTATCCGACTGGTCGTCGATGCGGATTACTTGAAGATCGTTCCCGCCAAACGGTTTTTGTTTATTTCCTCGATCGCATTCGACGCGTCGACCTTCGAAGTCTGGGGCGCTTTGCTCAATGGAGCTTCAACGGCGATTCCACCCGAGGATTTACTGCTGGATCTGCAAGAACTAGGGCTGTGGATAGAGCGCAATGCGATTACAACAGCTTGGATAACCGCCGGTTTGTTTAACACCTGGATCGACACCGCCCCTGAGGGTCTAAGGAACCTTCATGAAATTCTCACCGGCGGTGAATCTCTATCCGTCCCGCATGTGGTGCAAGCCCAATCGATACTCGGGGATAGCGTCCAGTTAATCAACGGCTACGGGCCAACGGAAAACACAACTTTTACCGCCTGTCATCGAATCGAACATCCGTCCGATTCGCGCAGGCGCGCAGTTCCGATCGGGAGGCCGATTCGCGGAACCCGCGCTTACGTGGTCGACGAGCGATTTCGAATCTTGCCACCTGGCGTCCCTGGTGAATTGATTACTTCGGGGTACGGTTTGGCAACAGGGTATCTCGGTGATGCGATTGCAAACCAAAGTAAATTCATTTCGGATCACCGAATCGTTGGTGAGGAATCTTTGTATCGCACTGGTGACTTGTGCCGATGGCGTTCCGATGGGACTTTAGATTTCCTCGGTCGCATTGATAGACAGATTAAACTTCGCGGTTTTCGAATTGAACCAAGTGAAATCCAATCGGTCTTAGAGGCTTGCCCTGAAGTGCAGAGAGCGCACGTGCATGTCTTGGTTGAAGGCAGCAATGCAGTCGGTCTCGATGCTTTTGTTGTTATCGACCCGAGCTCTGGACTCACCTTAGGAATGGTTCGGCAAAAACTTCGAGAACAGCTTCCTGCTTATATGGTCCCAGAGCGAGTGTTTTCGGTAGACAGTTTTCCACTCACATCCCAAGGCAAGATCGACACATCATCGCTTGTCAAACTTGCACTCGCTTCCCGAGTGGTGGATGCATCACCCCAGAAGGAATTATCGTCCGATCCGGTGATCCGAGAATTGTGCACTATCTGGTCGAAGCTACTTCGGCGGCAAGGTGATTCGTCGATTCCAGATGCGATGGATTGGGATATCACTTGTGATTTCTTTGCCGCAGGTGGTCATTCGTTGCTCGCGATCCAACTCTTTCATCACATCGAGAAATCATTCTCGGTACGATTACCCTTGGCAACAATCTTCCGTCATGGGTCCATCCAAGAGCTTGCAAGTCAAATACGATTGCAAGCTCAAGGTGGTCAAACGAAGCGGTGGGTCGAGCGTTTAGCTCTTTCTCCGTCTAAGCGTTCGGGGAATGGTCGTGCACTTCCAGTGGTATTTGTTCTTCCAGGGCTTGGTGGTGAGTTGCTTTTTGCAAGGAACTTAGTGAGCCAGTACGCCGATGATTTTCATTGGGTGGGATTACAGCCCAAGCTTAAAGCGGAAGAGTGTGCTGGTGTTCCCTTGGAGGACTTTGTTGCAACTGCAAAGGAATATGTCCAAGCAATCTTGGATGATTTACCTCGGGAGCCGTTTGCTCTTATCGGTTTCTCCTATGGCGGCACGTTAGCCTATGAAATAGCGAGGCAATTATCCGAGGTGGGATGCCAATCGCATGCTTTGATTGTTCTCGATACGGGGCCAGGAGATGCAATCGCAACGGATGGGGTTAGCGAATTGCCGATGCCCTCAGTGTTTCGACGAACGCGGATTGGATTTTCCAACAGCGGTAAAATACTCGCGAATATGCCACACTGGATGCGTCAAGAACTCCCGCGAGTCATCAATCGTCAGTGGTGGCAAACTCAATCCAGGAAAATATCCGATCGCCTGAGATCGCTTCGGCGAATGGAGTCTTCGGGACAGTCCGTTCACACTATCCTTGATTTGAACAATGCTCCTACGCAAAACGCTCAAATGCGACAAAAGGTTTATCAAGCCGTTCTGGATTACCGGCCTTTACCTTTCGAAGGGCGTGTTACTTTGATTCGCTCCCGCGTGCAACCATTGTTGAAAGTTCTACCGAGGGACTACGGTTGGAGTCATGTCGCAAAAGAAGTCGATGTGGTGATCCTTCCGGGTGATCACGAAAGCCTATTGGGCAACCCATCGAACCTAAAGCGGATTGCAAACGAAATGCAATCGCTCTTCAAATCAAAGATTGACTCGTAATTTGTCGCTCGTGGTTCAAGTTACGGAACGATTCACTGATGATCGAGAATATCGCCCCAGCATCCTTGTCAGTGTTCTGCATCTTAGGAGATTCGTTTTGCGATTGCTTTGACGAAGAGCTTGTATTCGTGCGAAATGCGATTGAAGCACGGAAGAAAGAATTCTCACGAGGTCGTTACTGTGCTCATCAAGCGTTCAGGCGGCTCGGTGAGTTGCCGATCGCGATTCCTGTCCATGCAACACGGAGGCCAATCTGGCCCAG
>CAIJIZ010000256.1 GCA_903820735.1 uncultured Pirellula sp. | reverse complement strand
AGCGATGATTTTCGCGTTGTTTCCTCCTTTCGAACCTTTGCACTGTCCCATCCTATGATCCGAAAGTCCCTCCGGTTTACCAACGATTCTTGGTTTGTGAACTCCCTTCGAATCTCCGCGTTGGCCCTTTGTCTGCCGGTGAACGTGCTATCAACACCTTGGGGTTACGCGAATGAGCCGTCAGGGCAGGAAGCTGCGGCACCAGTTGCGGTTCCGGGTATCAGCGCTTCGGAGCCGAAAGAAGGGCCATTTGTGAAGCTTGCAGACGGGACGTTTATGGTTCCCTATGTGCAAACGATTGACCAGACAGAAATTCGATTCGAGATGATCCCGATCCCCGGTGGGGAAGTTGTGATCGGTTCACCGGAAGCCGAGTCTGGCCGAGGTGCTGATGAAGGCCCGCAGTTTACGGTTGTTGTTGAGCCGTTCTGGATGGCTAAAACCGAATTGACTTGGGCTGAATACAAGACATTCTTGAAAACCTACGACATTTTCAAGCGGCTCTCACGGCAAGGGGTACGAAAAGCCTCCGGGCTCGCGCAAGCAGATGCGATCACAGTACCTACACCGTTGTACGAACCGAGCCACACGTATGAGCATGGTGACGACCCCCGTCAACCAGCGGTGACGATGACGCAGTATGCCGCCAAGCAATACTGCAAGTGGATCAGTGGCATCTCCACCACGGAGTATCGTTTGCCGACGGAGACCGAGTGGGAGTACGCGGCGCGTGCTGGATCGAAAACAGCGTATTCATTCGGTGATAATCCATCAGACCTCGATCAGTATGCAGCTTTTGCAGACAACAGTCCTGAAGGTGCACCGAAAGTGGGGAGTAAAAAGCCAAATCCTTTCGGCTTGTATGACATGCACGGAAGCGTTTGGGAATGGACCGTCGATCATCACACTTCGGAAGGCTACGGAGAGCGAGCAGGTAAGAAGCTTTCTGTACAGGAAGCGTTTGATCCTCCCAAGCAGAAAGATAGTCGAACGGTACGTGGTGGGGGCTGGCAAGATCCTCCGGAGCGACTCCGCTCAGCAGTGAGACTTGGTTCTGCCGATGAAGATTGGAAAGACTTCGATCCGAATGTTCCGATGAGTCCGTGGTGGTACACCACCGACCCCGCTCGAATGGTCGGTATGCGACTCGTGCGATCCCATAAGCCCCTTTCCGATTCCGAAAAAAAGATTTACTGGGAAATCGATAACGATGACATCCGCGAGGATGTCGACTTCCGGCTACAAGAAGGTCGTGGTGCGATCGGTATTCCGGTCCCTGAATTGACCGAAGAGTTCAAGCGAAAGAGGTAGTTCGAGTGTGGGCTAATTCCCCCTCGCTCCGACACCCCACACGCGGGCTCACATCGTTAGAATAAGTGGGTCAGGTCGCTTCGACCTGCGACCTATAGGACTACGTCATCCTCTCGTCAAGCGAAGAGCCTTCATGAGCGCACCGAATACATCGAATCCAACTCCTGCTCCAGCACAGGCACAGGCCCCCTTTCAATGGGACTGGAACTTGCCTCGTCTCTTCATTCGTGCTTGCCGCGCCAAGGGTGAGAAAATCAAAGTCGTCGATTCTATGGGGCTTAAGCTCTCCGGAAACGACCTGCTACTCAAAACGCTTGTACTAAAAAGAGTCATCGATCGCGAAGTACTTAAAGTTAAATCCAATGGTCTAACTGAGAAGAACGTCGGTGTATTTTTACCGCCAACGGCTTCGGCCGTGATTGTGAATATGGCCCTGACTTTATCGCGACGAGTCGCGGTAAACTTGAATTACTCTGCCTCCGAAGACATCATCAATCGATGCGTCGAACAAGCGGGGATCAAGCATGTGCTCACCAGTCGCAAATTTCTTGATCGATTTAACGTCAAGTTCAATGCCGAAGTGATCTGCATCGAGGATCTTCTACCTAAAGTGTTGGTCTTGGACAAACTCTTTGGTTTCATGCAGTCGAAGTTTCTAACCGAAGGAATGTTAGCTTCGATTTTCAAGCTTGGGAAAAACAAGCCTGATGATGTGCTTACCATTATCTTTACTTCGGGTTCAACCGGAGTTCCCAAAGGCGTTCCACTGACCTTCAATAACATCGCATCGAATGTCCAAGGCTTCGATAAAATCATCGGCGTTGATGAAAACGATTGTTTCCTCGGGATTCTTCCCTTCTTCCATTCCTTTGGTTACACCGTAACGCTGTGGGGAGCGATGACACTCCCATCGTCGGGAACCTATCACTTGAACCCGCTTGAGCCTAAGCAGATTGGCAAGCTCATTCAAGACAATCGTTGTACGGTTGTGCTTGGTACGCCGACGTTTCTGCGAGGTTTCCTGAAACGTATCGAACCGGAGCAGTTCAAGAGTGTAGAAGTCGTCGTTGTAGGCGCCGAGAAGATGCCGATTCCACTTGCAGATGCCTTCGAGGAGCGGTTTGGAGTTCGCCCGATCGAAGGATACGGAGCGACCGAACTAAGTCCAGTTGTTTCGGTAAATGTCCCTTCCAAGCGAGCGAAAACGCCAGAGGCGAAATTAGGGACTCGCGAAGGATCTGTAGGTCGTCCTATTCCAGGGGTGCTCGCTCGAACCGTATCGCTCGATGACTCCAGCGTTGTTTTGACTCACAACGAAACCGGAATGCTTGAATTCACAGGTCCGAACGTGATGCCCGGTTATCTCAATCAACCGCAGATGACCGCAAAAGTTATGCATGATGGTTGGTATATTTCGGGAGATGTTGGGCACATCGATACCGATGGATTTATTTACATCACGGGGCGCGAAAGCCGATTTTCGAAGATCGGCGGTGAGATGGTTCCGCACATTCAAGTCGAAGAAGAAATAGCAAAACTAGCCGGCGGAAGCGACGATGAAAAGACGACGGTCGCCGTGTGCGGTGTCCCTGACGAAAAGAAGGGGGAGCGACTCGTTGTCCTCTACACAGCCCTCTCGCATGAGCCTTCGGACATCGTCAAGAAGCTCATCGCTGCTGGGTTGCCTTCGATCTACGTGCCAAATGCGGATAGCTTCATCAAAGTTGATGAGATCCCTATGTTGGGATCCGGCAAACTCGACTTGAGGAACCTTCAAAAGCTTGCGCTCGAGAAAGTAGGCTAAGGCCCAACCATGAACAAGGATGATCCAAGTTTGTTGAAGGATCGCTCCTTTTGGGGAATCGCCATAACGCAGTTCCTTGGGGCTTTCAATGATAATCTATATAAGCAATTGATGCTCTTGATGGCGATCCCGGGCGTCGGGGCGTTAATTCAAGGGGACCGGCAAGGTTGGGCAACTACCGCCTTTTCGCTTCCTTTTGTGTTGCTCAGTTCTATCGCTGGATATCTTTCAGATCGTTACAGCAAAAGCAAGATTGTTGTTCTATGTAAGATTGCCGAAATTGGTATCACTCTCTTGGCCGTTCTCGCGTTCATGATGTACGGGAGAGTCGGTGACTGGGGAACGTGGAGTGTATTGGTCCTGATGGGGATCCACAGCACCTTCTTCGGTCCAGCGAAATACGGGATCCTTCCCGAACTCTTCGCACATAAAGATCTCCCACGGGCCAATGGACTGATTTTGATGTCCACCTTTTTGGCGATCATTCTCGGCGTTGTACTCGCCGGAGGGATCAAGGACGCATTGGTGGTGATCAACGCAGATGGCTCGCAAGATTTCAGTCGGCTCTGGATCGGATCGCTTGCCTGCACCGTGGTTGCTCTGATCGGAACTTTCACGTCGTTTATGATTCGCAAAACAAAACCCGCTCAGCCTCAAGCGGTGTTTCAAGCCTCGGATGCGATCGCGTCGGAACCTATTCGAGTCCTCCTGGGCAGAGATCGACCGCTGCTACTAGCGATCATCGTATCGAGCCTCTTTTGGCTCGTTGGGGGATTGGTGATGCCCGTTGTCAATCGCTTGGGTAAGTCTCAGCTTGAACTTCAGTCCGATATGAAAACAAGTATCCTCACGGGTGGCTTGGCCATCGGAATTATTCTCGGTGCAGTGAGTGCAAATTTGGTACTCAAGAGGTTGCGTCCTGATCGCCAAGTCAACTTAGGTGTATGCATCATGCTCCTAGCGATGGGACTTCTGTCCCTTTGGAAGCCAGGTGGCGGTTTGGTGCTCGGCTACTACGGAGCTCTGTCCGCATTGATCGTCATGGGGATAGGAGCCGCTGTGTTTGTTATTCCGTTGCAGGTCTTCTTGCAAGAACGACCTCCTGCGGAACTCAAGGGGCGGTTGATCGGTACAATGAATTTTGCAAATTTCACCGGTATCCTGCTAGCTGGTCCGATCTATCAGCTTTTTGTCTCGATCGCCGACTCAAGGGGGTGGCCTGTGTGTTCCGTTTTCGCGATGATGGCCGCATTGCTCGTCCCTATCTTGCTGTTCTATCGCTTGCCACACTCCCAGGGTTCGACTGCTACAACACACTAATCCAACGAACCCAATGCGACAGTTCCAAAACGACGAAGAGTACTTCCAACAATGGGAATGGTTTTTGAAACTCGAAGCCGATGCCGAACGGTCTCGGCTCGCTTCCCGACGCGCTAGTCGCTCGGAGAGAGGAATGTCGGCGCGCGTCATCGAGTCCCGAGGGGATACTTTGATGCATATGGTAGTGGCTGACCATCGTACAGGGCTCGGCGGGCGAACCATTTTGACGTTCACGAAACGCCAGCAGCAGCAAGTCCTCCCGTGGAATCGCTTTCGCGTTGGAGCCCCTGTCGTTGCATCCAACGAAGAATCATTTCACGAAGTGGGTAATGGAGTCGTCACCGCTCGCTCCGGCACGTCGATCGATGTGGTCTTTGATGATTGGCCCGAAGCCAAGTACTTTCGACTTGAACTCTCGTCGGACGAAGTCACGCGCAGAAGGTTGTCTGCGGCAATGCGGCAAGCATCCGAGGGACGGGCGAGGCTTTCGCAATGGCGCAACTTACTGATCGGAGATCGTGAACCGGAGTTTTACCCCCTGCGCGATGTTGGCCAAATCGAATCACGGCTGAGTCAAACAAGGTTGAATCCATCGCAGAAACAAGCCATCGTGCATGCATTGAGCGCGAATGATTTCGCCATTATTCACGGGCCGCCTGGGACAGGTAAGACAACCACCGTCGCGGAACTAATCCGACAAGCTTGCGAACGAGGAGATAAAGTTCTAGCGTGCGCGCCGAGCAATACCGGAGTTGATAATTTACTTGAGAAACTAATCTCACTCGGGGTTGATGCAGTGCGTATCGGACACCCCGCCCGAGTTCTGGAGAACTTGCAGCAACACACCCTCGATGCGCTTGTCGATAGCGACCCGGGGATGAGAATAGTGCGGGACATGCAGCGTGAAGCGGATCGAATTCTCGATCGCGCAGGTAAATGGACGCGTGGGCGACCCGTGCCTGGTGCACGCGACGATATGCGAGTCGAAGCAAAACGGTTGCGAAGCGATGCACGGCTACTCGAGCAATCGATCGTCGATTCTAAACTCGACTCTGCAGATGTCATTTGTGCAACGACGAATTACGATCCTGATGTACTAGGACACCGTACCTTTGATTTAGGTGTTATCGACGAAGCTTGTCAAAGTACCGAACCAGGATACTGGCCAGTCGTGCTGCGTGCAGAGCGATTGATCTTCGCGGGTGATCACTGCCAGTTACCCCCGACAGTCTTGAGCACCGAGTCGATCCGACAAGGGTTCTCCGTAAGTATGATGGAGCGTCTCGTTGGAAAATGGCGCGACGTTGCGTCTCGTCAATTGACCGTCCAGTATCGTATGCACCGAGACATCATGCAGTTCCCCTCGGAGCATTTCTACGACGGGTCCCTTATCGCCGATCCAGCGGTTGCCGAGCACTCACTTGAGGACTTCTTGTTTAGTCCTAAACCACCGATGAACCCTGCTCCCGTTTTGTTTGTTGATACCGCCGGGGCGGATTGGAACGAGGAGATCGATCCTGAAGGGGAAAGCAAGTTCAATGCGCAAGAAGCTCGATGGGTTATAGCGCAAATACGTGATCTATTGGATGCTGGAATCAAACAAGAAGACATCGCGGTAATCGCACCTTATTCGGCTCAAGTCCGATATATACGAGATCGGTGCGAATTCTCAGCTGTCGAAATCGATACCGTCGATGGCTTCCAAGGTCGCGAAAAAGAAGTTGTCATAATCAGCCTTGTCCGCTCCAACACGATCGGAGAAGTCGGCTTCCTTGCCGATAAGCGACGAATGAATGTCGCTATGACACGCGCAAAGCGGAAGCTGATCGCCATCGGTGATAGCTCTACACTGGCCCAAAACGCATTCTTTGAAGAATGGATCGAATACTGCCAATCAAAAGGATTTTATCAATCAATTTGGGAATTCGGCCCAAATGATTCCGACGAGTGACCAAAGGTGTCACGCGGGTCGACGATCATCCACCCACCTTCTAACCCGAAAGATCGATCATGGAACTCTCCTTCCTCGGATGGGATCAGCCCGTCCTCCAATCTGCTGTAGCGTACCTGATGGACCGCTATGCCAAAGGTACGAACTGGGATATGAACCACGTCTTGGTCGTGCTCCCGGGTTCGTTAGCAAGCCGACGACTGCAAGTCCTCATCGCACAGCGAGCTGCCGAAGATAACCTTGTTCTTCGCCCTCCTCGGTTTCTTACCCTCGGGAAACTTCCCGAAGAGCTTTACCAAGCCAAGTTGCCGTTCGCTTCGGAATTGACGCAAGTCATGGCGTGGGTGCAAGTCCTACGTTCCACTCCATCGGATCAGTTGCAACCCCTTCTGTTCGAAGTCCCCTCGAGTGATCAACTCGGCGTGTGGATGGATCTAGCTCGCTTGCTCGGCTCTCTTCACCGCGAGCTCGCTTCTGATTTGTTGGACTTCAAAGATGTTGCCGCACAGCTAGCGGGCACTGCCGAAGAACCCCGTTGGCAGATCCTTGCTAAACTTCAAAGAAAGTACTTAGATGTACTTCACGAAGCCGGGTTATGGGACGTTCAATCCGCACGCCGTTTCGCGCTTGAGCATGGCGAGGTAGGTCACGACACCGACGAACATAGTCGTCACGATGTGGTATTGGTAGGAACCGTTGACCTGAATCGTGCACAACGTCAATTTCTCGCCGCTATCGCAACGAGTGTCCAAGTTCTCGTTGGGGCACCGGAGTCTTTTGCCGAAGGGTTCGATCGCGACGGAACCTTGCGAAGCGGATTTTGGCAGAACCTGGAAATTCCGATCGAGCAAACACATATTCATGTTCGTACAAGTGCGGCGGAAGCAGCGCATGAACTCGCTGTGCAACTTGCGAAACTCGGAGATCAGCGTAGTGTCCGAGAAATCACCGTCGGAGTTCCCGACCCAACTCTCGTTCCCGTACTGCAAGAAACACTTGCGAAAAGTTCGCTTCCTCTGCGATATGGCCCCGGGATTCCAGTCTTTCAATCCCCTCCGATGAAAGTGCTGCTGGCTGTCGAAGACTATTTACTGGACTCCAGTATAGACACGTTTTTGCGATTGATCCGACTACCGTGGCTTGAGCAATGGCTGGCGCAGCATGTTCAGTTGGAGCCCACTGCCCAGTCGGTCCCTACTGCCCAGTCGGCCCCCACTACACAGTCGGATCCCACTAAGACTTCGCCGCAATCGTTACCGATTAACTTTCTAAGTATTGTCGATGATTACCTTCAGCAAACCCTTCTGCGATCGGTCTCTGTTCCGAAGTGGCCAGAAGGGCGAGGACGAGAGGTTTTCGTTGGAGTCGTAGAAGCTATCGATCGATGGCTTGCACCCCTTCGAGAAGGTCGACGCAAACTATCGCAATGGGATAATCCGTTGCGGAATCTATTCGGGGAACTTACCTCCGGCACGCAGATCGATCGTAACGAGACCGAAGGTAATCTCATCCTCCGGGGTTGCCGCGAGATCAATGCTGTATTGGATCGACTTAGCACGGTTCCTCCGAACCTCGATGTGGATATCGATCTCAATGAAGCATTCGCTTGGGTGCAGCAGCAGTTAAGGGGTGTGCAGATTCCACCCGTTCCCACAGATCATTGCATTGAAATGCTAGGGTGGCTTGATATCGCCCTTGATGATGCACCTGTGTTGATGCTTACCGGGATGCACGATGGAGTTATCCCCGAAAGTGTGAACTCCGACGCATTTCTTCCGAATCGCTTGCGCAGCGAACTCGGACTGCTAGACAACGCTCGCCGCTATGCCCGTGATGCTTATGTCATGATGACCTGCTTGCACACGCGGGAGCAAGTCGAATTCATTATGAATCGATTGAGCGCTGTCGGGGATCCGCTTACCCCAAGTCGTTTGATGATGGCAGTTCCGACCGAGGATCTACCTGTCCGTGTGGGCCATTTAATCTCCGAATCAGGGAATGATGGGCCTGTAGTGCACGGTTGGAGTGCGCGCGAAGGACAGTCGTTTATCCCTATCCCACTGCCTGATCCCAAGAAGAAGGTCGGTGATATGGCTGTCACCGACTTCAAAAAATACAATGACTGCCCATACCGATTTTATTTGCAAAGGGTATGTAAAGCTAAGCATGTGAAACACGCTCCATTGGAACTCGACGGTGGAGGTTTCGGTGATATGGTTCACGTGCTTTTAGAAGGGCTCAAAGATTCACCCGTCGCCGAGAGCACCGATCCGAAGGCAATCAGCGATTGGCTTGAAAGCGAACTCGAAGTTCTCGTCGAACGCAAGTTCGGTGTGGCACTTCCTCCAGCCTTAACCATCCAGGTCGAGCAAGCGAAGCAGCGACTCGCTGTATTCTCCGAGCATCAAGCTAATTGGGCGAAGCAAGGATGGCGCATTCGTCACATCGAGCATACAGTCAAGCGTGGTGAAGGCATCATATGGGAACTTGAAGATGGCAGGATGGAGATCCACGGGCGTATTGACCGCATCGATTACAATATCGATACCAAGCAGTATGCCGTGTTGGACTACAAGACCGGGGATTCGACGGAAATCCCCCGGAAAAACCACCTCAAATCGGATGGAACTTGGAAGGATTGGCAGCTTCCCCTATATGGAACGCTGATTTCAAAACTGGACATTCACGATCTGAGCAACGTCTTGTTCGGGTATATCTTGCTCCCCAAGAATATCAGCGAAACCGAATTCGTATTCGCAGACTTCAGTTCCCAAGAACATTTCGACGCGATCGCTTCTGCTAAGGAAATCGCCGGTAAAGTCCTAAGGGGTGAATTTTGGCCACCTGAGAATTCAGGCAATATGGAGTGGGATGACTACCGCTTCATCACGCAACGCACGGTGGTTCGTCCCTGGAACTGGGAACTAGAGAGTAAACGAGCGCAAGCTCAGGGGGAGCAATCCCAAACGACTCAAGTTGACCCAGCTCGTGAATCTGCAAGCGGAGGACAATCCGAATCGGGGTCTGCGAAGAGACAGGCTAAAGCTCGATCTGCGATCATTCCTCGACGAATCAGCGTCGAACCGGTGTTCGCTGAGGGCGAACCGAACGATGCGTGGTTTCAACCAAGTATGATTTTGGCCTCTGCGGGGACGGGGAAAACGTACCAGCTCGCTTCGCGTGCCGCGCGGTTGTTGTTTACAAACCAACCACTCGATTCGATTCTTGCAACGACCTT
>CAIJIZ010000255.1 GCA_903820735.1 uncultured Pirellula sp. | reverse complement strand
TGATCAAGTTCCGATTTTAGGTTCGCGATTAGGTCAAGCAATTCCGATTCGTAACGGACCCGTTCTGAGAGCTCAAGTTGTTTCGCATCGATATCTGATTGCATCGCATGAGTTCGGTCACTCATCGCTGAGATGCGTTCTTGCAACGTGACAAGCGATCGGTCGGCTTGATGGACTAGCGATTCGGCTTCTCTCGCTCGATTCGATGCAGTCCTAAAGACCACTTGAGTTTCGGTATATTGCCGTTTGGCTTCTTCGTATTGTGAATGCAGTTGATCGATTTGTTCTTGGGTGGCAAGCATTTCGCTGCGACGCGAGACGAGTCCAAGTCCAGCTTGGAGCGATCCGATAGTGATGCTTCCGTCGCTATCGATCAGTTGGCACTCTGCGGTTACAAAACGCAGGCCTGCTCCGCGCAAGTGGCTTAATTCGAGCGCAGTGGTCAGGGATTCGACGAACCAAGTTGTTCCTAGTAGGGAGCGGACGAGATGTTCGTGAGTACTTGCAAACCGCACGAGTCGATCCGCGCGACCGAGGACTCCGCGCAGACCGTCGAGTTGAATTTTCTCACCCGTTCGACGTGCGGGTAATCGATCGAGTCGCAGCAGCGTCACGCGTCCTTCGGGTTGGATCCGGCCTTCCTGGATCCAGTCGACAACTTGGCCATCTGCAAGAACTACTGCATCGGCATGGGAACCTAGAGCGACATCAACTAGTGGAGCTAGGTGCAAATCGGAAGAGATCAAATCCGCAACGATACCTTGGATCGATTTCGCTCCCCGCTCAATCATGCTTCGCTCGATCGAGAAGCGATCGGATTCTTGAACGGAATCGACAAGCCGCTGAGTGGCGCGAATCAGTTGCTGCCCACCTTTTTCCGCGACCGTAAACTGATCTTCGAGTTGCTCGAGCACTCGGTAGCGTTCGCGCAAGGCTTCTACGCGAGACTGCAAATCAAGCACACTTTGTCGCTGTTCGTCTTGTTGACGCGAAGCGTCGTTGAGCTCTTCAACGGCCGCGTCCCGTTCGGATTGGGCTTGAAGATGCTGCGTCTTGACTTGGTCGTTTTGCAACGTCAATTGATCGAGGTTCGCTTGGAGTTTCTCCATTTGACCGACCAAAGCGCTGTGTTCGTTTCGCGATCGATCGATCGCATCGGTGGCTTGTTCTAGCTGCGTTTCGTGCAATGTGATCTGGTAGCGGCATTTTGCGATCCGATCTCGAGCCGTCTGCGTATCTGCACGCATTGCGTCGAGTTTGCTCCTCGCATCCCCTAAGCTTGCTGCTTGATCGGTCGCTTGTTTCTCGATCTGAAGTGCGCGTTCATCCCATAGTGCGCGTTGCTCTTCGAGTTCCTGCAGTTCTTTTCTTCGGTCGTTGATTTCGCTTTCGCTCAGCGTCACTCGTCTTTGCAAAGACTCGATACGATCTCGAAGATTTGATTGCTCAGAGACCCAATCCAAATGTCTTTGACGCGATGATGTAAGTTCAGCGGTTTTCTGTGCATGACTGGTTTGAGTGTCGAGAATATCTCGATTGCAAGCTTCCAATTCATCTTGCAGATGTTGTTGACGCTCCACGGCAGCGTCTAATTCCCGTTGTACTTCAATGGCTTGGGACTGCAATTGTTGGCGTTGTTCGTCTGCTTCCGCAATGCGTGTTTTGACTTGATTCAGATTCTCTTCGAGTTCGCGATGTTCGAGACGACCAAGCTGGACTCGTTTGCGATGCATCTGAGCGGTCAGTTCACGATACCGTTGCGCCCGCGTTGCTTGATTCTTCAGAGTTTGCAATCTTCCGCCGACTTCTTCGACGATGTCATGCAAACGAACCATGTTTTGATCGACTCGGCTCAGACGCTTCTCAGCCTCCGCTTTTCGCGCTTTGAATCGGGAAATACCTGCAGCTTCTTCAAAAATAGAACGTCGGTCTTTGGGGGATGACTGCAACAGCCGATCCACCTTGCCTTGTTCAATCAGACTGTATGCATCGACTCCGACCCCGGTGCCGCGAAACAGATCCCGAACATCCTTTAAGCGGCAGGGTTTCGCGTTGATCGAGTATTCACCTTCGCCGCTGCGATAGACTCGCCTCGCGACTTCTACTTCGTCGGCATCGAACGCGAGGATGCGAGTGCGGTTGTCGAGAACGAGGGTGACTTCGGCGCTGTTTGCGGGTTTACGTCCACCTTCCGCCGAGCCTTTGAAAATAACATCGGACATTTCCGATCCGCGCAGAGCCTTGGCGCTTTGGGTACCGAGCACCCATTTGATCGCATCGACAACGTTCGATTTGCCCGATCCGTTCGGACCGACCACGACAGTGATTCCCTCAGGGAAATCGAACCGCGTTCGATCCGCGAAGCTTTTGAAACCTACAAGTTCCAGCGCCTTTAACATAGGGAATCCGGGACCGTCGTGTTTAGAATTCTCTCGGTCGAGCCGATGCTCGCGCATCGCTGCTTGTGGCGTCGGATTCTCCGCCATCTTCTGACCATTTGTCGTTTTCCGATCCTACACTGGATTCGTACCCTGAGCCCATTGGCATCGTGTCCGAGGAGGGTGTTTCCTCTTCGGTCGATGTTTCGCTGATGATGGAAGAGTCCCCGACGGTATCAGGTTGTCCGTACAAGCGAGCAGTGCGAGGCAGTGGGTGCAAGGCGATCTGAGCCGAGCAAGCTTGGCATTGCTCGAGAGCATCGAGCAGGTGTACCAAGTCAGCATAGTTGCCTTCGATCGCCGGCATGGCTTTGATCAATGACACAACATCTGCCGTGTGGATCGATTGCAACACTTCACCGGAGATCGTCTTCTTCGCAACTCG
>CAIJIZ010000254.1 GCA_903820735.1 uncultured Pirellula sp. | reverse complement strand
GCCGAACAATCCGGTGTGGCTGAGAAAATGTTCGCCGCTTTAGCACCTGCCGGTATCAACATCCAAATGATCACCACCAGCGAGATCAAGATCAGCTGCCTCGTCGAACGTGCCATGGGAACCCAGGCTCTTCGCGCAGTCCATCAAGCTTTCGAACTCGACAGGAAGCCCGAAGATGCCAACAAGTGGCTGATCGGACAATCTCAGCAGCAAAAAGAAAGCCCAGACGAAGTCGTCGAACGACTGCGATCAACGAACCTCGAACAACTGACTTTGCTGGATATCTCTCTTCTCGATCACCAAGCCCGTATTACCCTCAGCGGTGTACCAGATACTCCAGGCTTAGCCGAAACCGTCTTCCGCGAAATCGCAGCCGCCGGGGCAGTGGTCGACATGATCGTCCAAAGCTGCGACGGATACCAAGGGGAGACCGCAATCAGCTTTACCGTTCCTCAAGACCAACGAACCCGCTGCCTCGAAGTCCTCGAGCGCGCAGGGTACGGCGTACGACGGGTCTCAAGCGCTGAAAACATCTCCAAGCTATCGGTAAGTGGTATCGGACTGAGAAGTCACACAAGTGTGGCGATCGCTTTGTTCAAAGCACTCGCTGACGAAGGCATCAACGTCCTGATGACTAACACCAGCGAACTACGGGTTAACGTGGTCATCGAAAGCAAAGATGCTCAACGTGGTCTCGACGCACTCAAGCGAACGTTCGCAAGTAACTTATCATGAACCGACCTGACTTCGTCTATCTCGATCTCGGAAACGTCTTGCTTTTCTTCGACCATGGAATCGCAGCAAGATCCATGGCGAAGATCATCGGGGTAACTCCCGATGTAATTAAACGCACGGTATTCGACTCCGAACTTCAGATCGCATACGAACGCGGCGAGAGGACAACCTCTCAATTCGTATCCATTCTCTCTGAACAGTTCGGCAAGAAACTATCAGTCGATGAACTTAAAGAAGCGGCAGCCGATATCTTTGTACCAAACATGAATATGCTTCCGGTACTTGAGCGAATTCGAAGTATGCGGATTCCCCTTGGGTTACTATCGAACACCTGCGAAGCCCACTGGGAGTGGATCCTTCGCATGCGATATCCCCAAGTCCTCGGCTGGTTTGATCCAATCGTTCTTTCCTACGAAGTGCAGCGGATGAAACCCGAGCCGGAGATTTACAAAATCGCTGCCGAACAATGCAATACGCCGGCTGAAAAGATTTTCTTTACCGACGACCGACTCGAGAACATAGAAGGTGCATTGCAAGCAGGTTGGCAAGCCAGCTTGTTTACCAGCGCGGATCGATTGCTCGACACGATCAATAGCTGGGAGTAAGCGACAGCTTGCGGAAAAGCATCCTCTTGAACCGCTTATTCCTTGCACCGAACGAACGCTAGCGATTTACCCCTAACTTGAGCGCCCCTTCGCCAACCGCTCCATCGCTTAGTTTTTCAAGCTGATCGACAAATCGGGAAACCTCACTGCGTTGGATCACGGGAAGGTCACCTGGAATGCTGTATTTGATCCCGGCCATTGCATTCCCCCATCGCAGGGATTTCTCCAATGTCCAGCCTTGCAGGTACCCGTAGAGGGCTCCTGCGGAGAAAGCATCACCTCCACCCAAGCGTCCGATACCGCCACCTGACCGATCGAGCCCATCGATTTGCAGAGTAGGAACATGGACTGTTTTGTCGGCTTCGGCTCCGATCGCCCCTCTACCACCGAGGGTTATTACCGTCGCCTTACCTCCGCGCAATGCCAACAATTCATCGATCACACGTCGATCTTCGGAATCGGTGGGGATTCCCAACCATGCAGTCGCATCCCTCTTGGCAAAGAAGACGATGTCCGAGTCGCAAACCCAACTTCGAGTTCCCTCCCGCGCCGATTGCATATCCCATAGTTTGGATCGATAGTTGAAATCAAACGAGACCTTTGCGCCGGATTTACGGGCGATCGAGCGCGCTGCGTCCATCATCGCGTGCGTACAAGGCCCCAGTGCTAACGAGATCCCCGTCCCATGGAACCATCGAGTCGATTGCAAAGGTTCAACCGGCAATAAGTCAGCCGAGAATTTGGCAAATGCGGAATCTTTACGATCGTAAATGACTTCGCCAGATCTCGGAGCCGACGCAGGTTCAAAGAAATACAATCCAAGACGATCGCTGTCGCTCCAAACCACGTGCTGGGTATCAACACCATGCATGGCAATGTTGCGAGCGATGCTCTGTCCGAGCACGTGACTAGGTAGTCGCGAGATCCAAGCAGACTTCAACCCCAGCCGTGACAAGCCAACCAATGTGTTCGATTCGCTTCCGCCGACATGCGTCTCGAGCTCCGTAGATTGCTCTAATCGCAAAGGAGACTTCGGAGAAAAACGAAGCATCGTCTCGCCGATGGAAACCAAATCATAGACAGGTTGATTCACGATAGACTACCGATAAGTGTCGAATTGAATGAATGGAATTGAATGAATGGAATTGAATGAATGGGATGGAATAGGATGGGAGGGAATGGGAAGGGAAGGAAGGATGAATGGATTGGACGCATCGATGGGCGAAACCGTTTGCCCCGATTCAGTCTCTCAACGAAATCCAGAGAGTGTGAATTCAATACGTCGGTTAGTGGCTCTGCCGACGGGTGTTTGATTATCCATAATTGGCTG
>CAIJIZ010000253.1 GCA_903820735.1 uncultured Pirellula sp. | reverse complement strand
CCAAGACTGAACCGAACGGGTCTCGAACTCCGTAAGTCATTGCTGCTAATAGCTTTAGGGATTTCCTGCAAGGTGAGTATTGTTACGAAGAGGGTTGCGCTCGGGGAGCTGATATTTTGGCCTCGAAACTGGCCAACACACTGGTAAACGGCAAACGCCGAGAGTCTCTGCTCTCGGCGTTTTGCATTAACGCGTGGATTTCCAAGGGTTTGCGACGATTCTTGCACCCCGCCTCGACTCTCTAGTTCGAGGAGCAATTTACGGGGTCCGGAAGCAACCATGGAGGTTGGGCTCGGACCCCGGGAACAACCCTTTCGAACTCTCTGACTCTCTCGTAAACAAGCGTTGTTCCTTAACAACCCGGTTGCTCTCGGACCCCGAGAGCAACCCATCGATTTTGGCGATAATTCGAGGCAGTGCCTCGACATACCGACCAGGACTTTTCCGAGCCCCGATGGCAATAGTGATTTGCCTGCGGTATTTGAAGTTAATGGTCAGCTGCTAAAATCAAAACATATTCGTCCAAACTCCGTCTCTTGACAGATGGCTTTGAGAGGTGCCTGCGTCGCAAACGCTCAGCGGATGCGAAAGCTCAACTGACGTAAAGAAAACATGATCACCAGAAAGCGATACAAGCGATGCATATTCACTCGATTCTAAGAATCGCTGCTCTCCTGTTGTTTGCAGCGACGCAGGCCAGCGCTCAACAAACACCGACGGAGTCCACTTCGGTCAATCGGACGGTGTTGCCGATTGCACCTGAACCGTTCCAAGGCGTGGTGGGTTTGCGATCGAAAGAATCCAAGCCGGCGTTCCCGCGTCCCGTCACCGCGCCGTCGGGGGCCCCGAACGTGCTGCTGGTCATGCTGGACGACGTGGGGTTCGGTGCCTCGAGCACCTTTGGGGGGCCCATGGCTACGCCCAACATTCAGAAACTGGCTGACAATGGATTGCGCTACAATCGCTTCCACACCACTGCGGTGTGCAGCCCGACGCGCGCGGCACTCATCACTGGACGCAACCACCACACGGCTCACACCGGCGTCGTGATGGAGATGGCCACGGGCTACGATGGTTACAACAGCTTGGTCGACAAGGACATGGCCACGATCGGTGAGATGCTGAAGCTCAACGGCTACAACACCGCTTGGTTTGGGAAGAATCATAACGTGTCTGACTGGGAATCCACCCAGGCGGGCCCGTTCGATCGCTGGCCCACGGGCTTGGGCTTCGAGAAGTTCTATGGCTTCATCGGCGGTGTCGCGAACAACTGGCGGCCCGCACTCTTTGATGGCACGACGCCAATCGAGCCTCATGTCGGCAAACCTGACTACAACCTGGACTTTGATCTGGCCGATCAGGCGATCAGTTGGATCCAGATGCAGAAGACGATGGCCCCGGAGAAGCCCTTTCTTTGCTACATGGCACCGGGCGCTATTCATGCGCCCCAGCATGCGAAGCCCGAGTGGATCGCCAAATACAAGGGTAAGTTCGACCAGGGTTGGGACAAGCTGCGCGAAGAGACTTTTGCCCGTCAGAAAAAGATGGGCATTATCCCTGCGGATGCGAAGCTGACGCCGCGGCCAAAGGATATGCCGAGCTGGGATTCGATGAGCGATCGGCAGAAGAAAGTGATGGCGCGGATGATGGAAGTCGCCGCGGGGCAACTGTCCCAGGTGGACTACAACTTCGGACGCGTGATGACGGCCATTGAAGACATGGGCCAGACCGACAACACGTTGGTGATCTTCATCATAGGTGACAACGGCGGCAGTGGCGAAGGCACGCTTCAGGGCGTCTTCAATGACATGAACATCGTCTCCCAAAGCACCGAGACTCTTGAGTATCTCGAGAAGAACCTGGACGACATGGGCGGCTGGAAGTCCTCGAACCTGTATGGCGTGCCTTGGGGCTGGGCGACCAACACCCCATTTCAATGGACCAAGCAGGTGGCCAGCCATTTCGGCGGCTCGCGCAACGGCCTGGTCATTTCCTGGCCAAAAGGCATCAAGGCGAGGGGCGAGATCCGCTCACAGTTCCACCACGTGATCGACATCGTTCCGACGATTCTCGAAGCCGCAAACTTGCCGCAACCAGTCAAAGTCAATGGCGCGGACCAGCACCCCATCGAAGGCACCAGCATGGTTTACACGTTCGACAACGCCAAAGCCGAAGATCGCCGCAAGACACAGTATTTCGAGATCTTTGGCAACTCCGGCATCTATCACGACGGATGGTTCGCTTCGACCACGCCATTCCGTTTGCCGTGGAGTGGGGTCGGTACTGATGTTGATGTGCTGACGACCAAGTGGGAACTCTACAACATCAATGAGGATTTCTCGCAGGCCAATGACCTGGCTGCGAAGATGCCCGAAAAGCTGCGCGAGATGCAGGTGCGATTCTACGCCGAAGCGGCCAAGCACAACGTGTTGCCGATCCAAACCTCGGCGGCGGAGCGATTCGGCGAAGGCATCCGCCCCAGCTTGACCGGCGATCGCAAGACTTTCGCTTACACGGCTGGCATGAAACGCATCCCGGAAGGGGCGGCGCCTCCCATCAAGAACCGTTCGTGGAGCCTGACCACCGAGGCCACCCTGAAGGGCGATGAATCGGGAGTGATCGCCACCCAAGGCGGGGTCCTGGCCGGTTGGGCGCTCTACTTCGAACAAGGAAAGCCCGTCTTCAGTTACAGCTTCACTAACGGCGAGAGATGGCGCATCGCCGCTAAGGAGCCGCTGCCGGCCGGAAAGCACAACCTGGTCATGAACTTCACCTACGACGGAGGCGGGATGGGCAAGGGTGGTGCCGTTTCAATCAAGGCCAATGACAAGATTGTGGCAGAGGGGCGCGTGGAGAGAACCGTTCCCTTCCGCTTCTCGACCGAAGAGACGCTGGATATCGGCGAGGACACGGGCACGCCAGTGGACTTATCCTACGACATACCGGCCCGTTTCACGGGTGACCTCGGCAAGGTCGTGATCGAATTGAAGTAACTTGGGGACGATGTGAGAATCATCGTGAAGTGTTCCAACCCGGGGACCGCCTGCATGCCCACATCAAGCAGCCTGCTGTTGCGCAGAATTCTGCCCAAATATTTCATTGCCGTCATTGTGCTGGCGGCCATGAATGTCGCCGGCGTCTCCGCGCAGAGTCGCGATCCCGTCATTGGCAAGACCTATGCCGAATCGATACCAGGAACTGCTCCAATTCCACCCAACGCCAAAGGTGCCCCAAACATCATCTGGATCTTGATCGACGACGTCGGGTTCGGTGCCAGCAGTGCGTTCGGTGGTCCGGCGCGCACGCCCGTCATCGAAAGGCTTGCCAACAACGGTCTGAGATACACAAACTTCCACACCACGGGCGTGTGTTCCCCGTCGCGCGCCGCAATGCTGACTGGACGCAACCATCATAAGGTTGGCATGGGCCTGCTCCCCCAAAAGCTCATGGCTGCCGAGTTCCCGGGCTACACCGGCCGACTTGATCCTACCAAGGATGGAACGATTGCTCACTATCTGCGCCAACGCGGTTACGGAACCTATTTTCTCGGCAAGTCGCATCTGACGCCGGATGAAGAGTCAACCGACCTCGGTCCTTTCGATCGCTGGCCGTCGGGCTTGGGCTTCGATCATGCACTCGGATTTCACTGGGGCGAAACCGATCAATACAAACCAGATCTGTTCGAAGACAATCAGCGTGTCCAACCGGACGGTCGTCACCTGAACACTATCCTGGCGGACAAGGCGATTTCGTACGTCGATCGGCAGAACAATTTGGCTCCCAACAAGCCTTTCTTCATGTTCTTCTCGACAGGGGCAACGCATTCGCCACATCAAGTCGACAGGGAATGGATCGACAAGTACAAGGGGAAGTTCGACGAAGGTTGGGATGTTGTTCGTGAAAAGATCTTTGCTCGGCAAAAGGATCTAGGGGTCATTTCGGCCAACACGAAACTACCTCCACGTAGTTCTCGCGTTCCAGCCTGGAACAGCCTTTCCATTGACCAACGAAAGGTCTATGCGCGATTCATGGAGGCCTATGCCGGCTACTTTGAGCAGACCGACTACGAGATTGGTCGCTTCTTGAGTTACTTGGAGGGGAAAGGCATGCTCGAGAATACCGCCATCTTCGTCGTCCTCGGCGACAACGGCGCAGACATCGGCGGTGGCCCCAACGGTGAGATTGAGCACGTCTTCCCCAATGAGCTCACCGCCGATGATGACGCACAGATGGCCCACCTCTTAGAGAATTTTGACAAAATCGGCACGAGTGAAGTTATGAGTAGCTATCCGATGGGCTGGTCACAGGCCATGAACACGCCGTTCCGCGATTGGAAAACGCAAGCCCATGCCGAAGGTGGTACCCGCACCGGGATGGTGGTGCACTGGCCGATGGGAATTACCAAGAAGAACGAAGTGCGCACTCAGTACACCTACCTGACCGATCTCCTACCGACCACTCTCGAAATCGCTGGCGCTAAAGTCCCGGCCACTGTCAAAGGCGTTCCCCAGAGTCCGATCCAAGGCGAAAGTTTGGCCTATTCGTTTGAGAACGCTTCTGCTCCGGAGCGGCACATGACGCAGTACTACTTCCTCTATGGCGGAGGAGGCATCTACCACAAGGGGTGGAAGGCAAGCTTCGCCTATCGACCTGACTTTACGGACCTGTTCGGCATCTATCCGAACCCGAGGACTGCGGCGAACAATGCCGGCAAAGAGGTCTGGGAACTCTACTGCGTGAACGAAGACCCGACCGAGCTAAACGATTTGGCCCAGAGCAATCCGGCCAAGTTGAAGGAAATGCAAGCCTTTTTTGACCATGAAGCGAAAGCGAATCAGGTTTATCCGCTTATCAATTGGAGCGACCTATTCCCGGGGTTCAAGAAATTCCAAGAGGAAGTCCGCAAGCGGAAATGATCTTGGCGGCTATTCAGCAGCTGTATGCTCCATTAGCTGGAGTATAAACGGATTACGACTCGTTCATAGGAATCGGCCGACTCCCGGGGCGATCACAACCGCATCCGCCGGCTAGAAGATCACCTGAAGACGCAACCCGGCAAGAATCGGCATATCGACGCCTTCCACAGCGGGTCGCGCTACCTGAAAGTTAGGTGTCAATCGGCACGAAGGCGTCACGGCGATGTTATAGAAAACTTCGGCGCCGTATTCATCTCTCAACGGGCGCACGTTCTGCGTCAGGTCCTTTAGTTGGTCGCTCAGACCGAGATAGTAGTAGCCGATGCCATAGGAGTCGAGCGGGCGCGATGGCGACATCCTTCGTCCGCCGAGGCCACAGGATGCGTAGTAATGAATAGGATTCGGATTGCCGTCCGATATTCCAACTCCGCCAAACAGTCCCCACGTTGCATTTGGGTCGGATGAACTCTGCCATAGAGCTTGAGAGCCTGAAGCGTAGAGGGCCCATGAGTCGCCTTCGACGGGAAGGTTGCCTGGCGTGATTGATGGCAGATTTACATAAACGGACCGGTCAAGGGAAGTGAAGTCGGCAGTCGTGTAGACTGCACCGAGATCGACGATGAGAGGCAGCCCCATTGGCTTAGCACGTAAAACAAGGTCGCTCGCCAACGTCGCTCCTCCGTCGAATAGGTTGTCCAACCCGCGATCAGATCGCTCCGCAGGGTCCATGACACTGACGCCAAACGTGGAACCTTCACCGAAAATGACCGCCGCCCCGACGCCGGCAGCCGAGTACGGTACGCCACGGGCGGCTATCGGGTTGAAAACGAGGCCCGTACTTTGGAATCCGCCCAAGCCGGGCAAATTGGTAGCGACGCCCGGGCTATACTTCAACGCGTACCCATCAAGTCCGTTCAGTTTACCAGCAAAAACGATGAGGTTTTCGGACAGAGCCTGGTTAAATTTGAGTGCCGTGAGCCAGACCCCTTGAGTATCAGGGTCGAAAGGAAACGCCATCGCTGCGTTGCTCGGTAGGAGCGTTCCCGCAATCGCGTTTGTAGTCGTACCGAACCGCGTCTCGACGTGCGCATTTGCGGACAAGCCTTGCCAGAGACCAAGCTTTTGGCCGTCAAAATTGGGCAGTAAATCCAGCTTACCACCATATTCGAACTCGCGAGACAGACCACCGCTGGTGACGCCTTGATAGAACTGGGTCGCGAAAATGTCCATCGTCACCCCACGCTCGGCCAGCTGCAACCGTCGCCCATTCCAGTCGCCAGACAGGTATTTGCGGGTGAACAGGTCCCCTTCGTAAGGGTTCGGAGTCGCAGCTGACTTAATCGCCGATTGCGACTCGGCGGCTTCCGAGGTTGCGGCCAAGTCATCACCCAGCGATATGACTTGTGCGGGTGCATCAGGAGATGACTGAGCCGACACGGTGTCGCTGCCGCATACAGTGAAAACGACAAGTGCCAAGCTCAACCAACGCATAGATGACACCTAAAGAAAACGCGATTAGCCCACAACTTTATTTTCGCGGCGGGAGTACGAATATCACGCTTTTTATCGAACGTCTGATTTAAGCGACTTTATCGCTCGAGGCTGGATTTTCTAAAGAAATCAGTGCAAAACGAATTGGATTTAACGATTGTACAGCGCGTGACGATTTGACTGCCGCCGAGCCGCGATTCGAATTTGGAGAAGTACCGAGAGAATCCCGTCAAGCGGCTCCGTCAACTCGAACCTCCGCCCGGTAGGTAAACAATAGAGGCCGCGCTCGGCCAAGTACCTGCCCACATCTCTTTGCGGAGTTTTTACCCATGACCAACTGCGCTGACATTGCGCGCCGACCCGACGAGCAGCGACTGGTCGACGTCGCATCGATCCTTGCTGCGGGAATTCTGCGGCTCCGGGAACGCCAATCTTTGCCAGTTCCTGCCAACGACGCGAATCCTGCCGATTCCTCTCCCGAACGCCTTGAGCTTTCCAGCGAAACCGTGCTCAGTGTGGTCCACGGCGGTTAACGAACCGTGAGATTTTCCCTGGACAATAAGGAGACACACATGCATTTGAACGTCGGAAAAGAAATCGCTGCGATGGAGCAGATGGCCGTTGGCCAGTTGCGGGATCGCTACGCGGAGGTGTTCGGCGAAACGACCAACGCCCGCAACAAACAGTGGCTGCTCAAGAAGATCATCTGGCGTCTGCAATCGCAAGCCGAAGGTGATCTTTCGGAGCGGGCTCGCGCTCGAGCCCTCGAGATCGCCAGTGACGCCGATATTCGGCGGCGACCACCGAAGGCTCCGATTCCGAAAACGGCAGCCGTCCAATCGGCACCGATTCCGGTTTCGCAATCCACGGATCGACGTCTGCCAATACCGGGTTGCACGATCACACGGGAGTACAAGGGGCGATTGATCGAGGTCTTGGTTCTCCCTGAAGGATTCGAGTACGCGGGAGAGAAGTTCAAATCGCTCAGCGGCGTAGCCAAACGGATCACGGGCTCGCACTGCAATGGCTATCTCTTCTTTAACCTGAAACGCGGAGGTGACCAATGAGCCGCAAGCCCAAGCCCGCAGAGCCGAAACCGGTCACCGGAGTTCGCTGCGCGATCTACACCCGCAAGTCGACGGAAGAAGGCCTCGAGCAGGAATTCAACTCGCTCGACGCCCAGCGTGAATCGGCCGAGGCCTACATCAAGAGCCAGCAACACGAAGGCTGGACCTGCCTACCAGATCGCTACGACGATGGCGGATTCACAGGCGGCAATATTGATCGTCCAGCGCTTAGACGATTGATGGCCGACATCGAAGCAGGACGAGTCGATTGCGTGGTGGTTTACAAGGTCGATCGGCTCAGCCGCAGCTTGCTGGACTTTGCCCAGCTCATGGCCAAGTTCGACAAGCACCAGATCGCGTTCGTGTCGGTCACTCAGCAGTTCAACACGGCCAACTCAATGGGCCGCCTGATGCTCAACGTCCTGCTGTCATTCGCGCAGTTCGAGCGGGAGATCATCTCCGAGCGGACCCGTGACAAGATCGCGGCTACGCGTCGCAAAGGGAAATGGTGCGGAGGCCTTCCGCCGCTTGGTTACGATGTGGTCGATACGAAGCTCGTCCTTAACCAATCCGAAGCTGAACAAGTTCGAGCGATCTTCGATCTCTATGTGCAGCACGAAGGCTTGATTGGTGTGGTCCAGGAATTGGACACCCGTGGCTGGCGAACCAAGCAGTGGCCGTGATTGGTGACGATCGGGGTTGTTTACTCCATTTTGAGATGCAAGCGTCGAAGGGAACGGGGCGAATCATCAGCCTTGGCTCGATGCAGAAGGTTATGAAGGAAAGCGTCGCCGCTGCCGCCCAGTTCATCAAAACGCATGCGTCAGACGTCGGCCTTCCCAATGACTGGCAGGAGAACTATGACATTGCGGTTCTTGCCACGATGATGGGTGTTCCCAAAGAAGGGCCATCTGCCGGAATCACAATTGTGACTGGCATCGTTTCTGCGCTTACCGGGCGACCTGTTCGACACAACCTTGCCATGACCGGCGAAATTACGATTATGGGTAAGGTCCTCGCCATCGGCGGTGTATTGCCGAAGCTCCAAGCGGCAATCGACGCGGGATGTGCCGAAGTTGTTATGCCTAAAGAAAACGAAC
Organism: uncultured Pirellula sp.; assembly: GCA_903820735.1. Classification (GTDB taxonomy): domain Bacteria; phylum Planctomycetota; class Planctomycetia; order Pirellulales; family Pirellulaceae; genus JBKCUI01. Next base: position 759 of record CAIJIZ010000253.1, on the reverse strand, counting down.
GTGATGTGCAGATGATGCCTGAATATGTCAGGAACAAGGTCAAAGTCATATTCGTCTCGTCCATCGACGAAGTGCTAACGGCAGCACTGATGCCAAAGCTCTAATTCGGGGATAGCGAGATCGCGTCATGTCGCAAGCAGTCCGGCGATGCACGAGATTTTTGAAAAACGAGTTCGTAAATACGGCGAGTCGCTGGGCGGCAATTCAGTATTAAAATGAAACACTTAGAGCAACCTAACCTATTTGAACTAGATGATTTCGTGGATCACGGTTCCGCAAGGTCTTTGTTGGACCAACTTCTGGCCGACTCGAAAGTCTACAAGTCGACAGATTCCTATAAGGCTTTACTTGCGTTCGTCATTCGTCTCCGGAATGTTGCGCCATTTAATGCGATGTTGCTTCAACTACAAAAACCAGGTCTGACTTATGCGGCCTCGGCTCACGACTGGAAGTCTCAGTTTAAGCGTGAGATCAAAGAAGATGCTCGCCCTCTTCTGATTCTTTGGCCTTTTGGTCCGGTTGCCACCGTCTACGATGTACTCGATACTTTCGATCCTCAGAATCCTGATCAGGAAGGTTTGCCCGAAAACATTGCAGCTTTTTTCGCAGCGGGAGAAATCACGAAGGAACGCATGAAGGGATTTGAGAAAGAATTAGTCAAGAAGAAAGTCGAGTTACGATGGGTCGATCAAGGGGATGCCAGCGCTGGACAAATTCAATTGACCAAGGACTCGAAGATTGACAAAGACAAAAGATATT
>CAIJIZ010000252.1 GCA_903820735.1 uncultured Pirellula sp. | reverse complement strand
CCGTTGGGCAGTCTCTTCACGACGAAGTCTTGGCATAGTGAACTCTCGGTAAGGATTTAGAAAGGGAACCGTGACTCACCAAGTCTACCTCCTAAATCAATACCAAAATCCTGGGTGATTGTACGCTCTCTGACATGTGGCAAGCCCGGGATGCAATCGGGCCAGCATCGCAACGCACTAGAAACGCATCGCTATCTCAACGCGTTAAGAGCACTCATCGCGTTCTTTGCATGGAGCGCTGCGACGAGTGATCATTGGAACTCGTTTGAATGGAAGAGGTTTCTTGCTCGAATCAATTCTCCGAAGGCCAGCTTTTGGGATTGGAGCTTGCGATTGAGATTCGAGCAATCGTACTGCGAGTATCAGATCGGCGTGACGCTGGGCGACGATGCCAAGCTGGCCGCTGCATGTTCGCAATCGATCCTCCGCACCGCTTCGCTTCCGCTCCCGGACATATGACGATCGCCAAGAAGTCCACGAACATCACCTCTCGATCCCCACGTATAGCGGACTTCCAGCCCGCTTCCGCTGAAGGTCCGCGCCCCGTGCGAAAAAATCGCTTGCGACGCAGAAAAACGCTCGCTTCGATCGCTCGAAAACGTCACAACTTCGGTGCATCGCGATGTTCAAAGCGGTCTTTAGAATCGTGCGCAGAGCAAAATCATCTAAGGGAAAACATTGGGGAAATCGCGAAACAGCAAAATCGCGAGCACTTCGATTCTGACGCCCAACGCACCGCGTCACTCTGACGCTTGACGCACTCCATTGCTACTCCCGGTCAACCGACAATCCTCGGGCCAGACCCATGGTCCCTCACCGCTCTGGCGGACTGTCGTTGACTGATGGAGCGTTAGTCTTTAGGTGAACGGAAAACGTTTGCAATTACAAGAAGCATAAGAAGCAAATAACGAAGAGAGTGAGAAGATTTGGAGCAATCACAATAATGGTTAATACAGCAAGGATCTTCCGCTCCACCACCCCTGCTCTGTTCCACCTATGTAATAGAAGTGCGAGAACAGTCATCCAACAAACAAGTGAACCTATAAGCCAGGTAAACTTCTCGACGTTTGTCTCGCTTGACAGCAACCGTTCCAAGGAAATCCCACTAATTGCAAGCGCCGTCATGAGTACGAACATACGTGCTGTTGTACTGAGTTTATCAAGAAGCTGAATAAAGCCTGACTTTGATAATATGGCGAATCGCTCGTCATCTACCAATTCCAAGTTCCTCCCCAATTGCCTGCATTGTGGTGACAATTCGGGCCAAACAACGAAAACGGAATGACTGCTGGTTTGCAATAGCTTTCTTTTTCAGCAGGACACACTTTCCATTCCGTGCATGTGCCGTCAAAGTGTATCCATGCTGTGTCGATTTTGGCTGGATCATAGGGCTGCCAATAGGGGCCACTGCAGCTTGGCCACATTGCCCGGGGGCGCATGTTGTCTGCATCAAAACAGTTCTTGTTAGAGCCATCGCAGCAGACATAGGAGTGTCGAGCCCTGAGACCGAATGGACATGCAACCCATCCAACTGTATAGTCCCAACACCTTCCGAGGCCAAGGTACTTGTTTTGTACACATCGCCACAACGAGACTAGAGGCACGAGTTGATCATTTTCACAACAGTTAAAGCGTCTATCAAGGGGCTTTCCACCGCATAGGGGCCAACGAGAGCACAAACCATACGGGTCGCTTCGATTAAGACTTTTGTTCTCACAATATGCAAAAAGATTCCATTCACTACCCAGGTACTTTACAGGATCTGTTGAAAGGAACCTTCCCGTTAACCCGCTCATCCACCTTGCCCTGAAGTGATGCAGAGCCAGCGTCGCATCCCATTCTCGTCCGGTGTAGGTGTAGCGATTGTTGATCGCCGAGGAACTGAGCACCGAAGCCGAGGCATCCAATATTGTCGGTTGGCCGTAGGCTGAGTAGGCGTAACGCTCGGCAATGGTGCCGGTGGATGTCGTTACAGCGGTGATGGAGTATTGCTGGTTGCAACAGAAAGAACTAGTGCAAGTCGAAGATGACGGCCAAGAATCCCCTTGCAATTCATGGGGCGAAGCGATG